>JAOZSC010000011.1 GCA_029939875.1 Desulfobacterales bacterium | reverse complement strand
TCTTCGAATATACGGCAAAAAGCCGGTCCTTATCTTTTTTCATGTTTGCCCGGTTGTCAACCTTATTGTTTGTCCTTCAGTTGCGGCCGAGCTTGACAGCTTCCGGGTTTTCTGCTAGTTTCCGGCATCCGATCCACGGGAAGTCAATCGTTGCGCAAGTTGTTCGCATCCTACAACCCACATCCCGGAGTAACCATTATCATGAAAACATTTTACCTGTGTGCGCTGGGTTGCCCCCGCCGGGGCATCGATTCCCAGAAAATTTACAATTACCTGGAATCCAACGGCTATGCCTTTTCCGAGGACTATAAAAATGCCGATTTAATTGTGATCAGCACCTGCGCGTTCGTCCAGGAGCGCGAAAATCAATCCGTTCAGGCCATCGAATACTATCGTGGGCAGCGCCGCGATGCGGCCGCTATGGTGGTGTCGGGATGCCTGTCGAAAATAAGCCCGGAGACCATCGAAAAATACGATGACATCGCTTTTTTATCCCCCCGGGAACTGGATAACTTCGATGACATTATCGGGGCTCAGACCCCGTTTAAAGATATCCCGGAGCCGAATAAGATCTTCAGTCATCCGCTGTTTCCGGATTTTTCCGTCCAGGCGGAAAAAAAAGTAAAAGCCAAGCAAAATGTGCGCCTGGATCTGGGGTATGAAAAACAGGATATGTTTACCCTCCGGCTGGCCCTGGGCTGTCTGGGGAACTGCAGTTACTGCGCAATTAAATTTGCCGCCGGCAGCCTGGAAAGCAAACCCATTGATGAAATTATTGCCGAGTTTAAAAACGGCCTGGATCAGGGCTACCGGACGTTTACCCTGATTGCCGGGGACACGGGATGTTACGGTATCGACATCGGCACCACCGTGGTGGAACTGCTGACGGCCATTTTTGAGATTCCAGGCCCCTACCGGCTGATCCTCAAGGAGTTCAATGCCCAGTGGCTGATAAAATACCAGGCCGGGCTGGAGGCCATTTTAAAAGACAACGCCGATAAAATCGATTATATCATCGTGCCGGTGCAGTCGGCTTCGGACAAAATTTTGCAGCGCATGAAACGTCCCTACCAGATCGAGAAAGTCAAAGACTGCCTGCGGGCCATGAAAAAGAAAGTTCCAGATCTGAGAATTACGACTCACATCATGGCGGGATTTCCCGGGGAAACCGAATCGGATTTTCAGCAATCCCTTGACTTCATCAACGAATTCACATTTCCCTATGTGGATATCTACGGGTATGAAAACCGGCCGCACACCGAGGCCAGTCGGCTGGAGGACAAGGTTGCCCAGGATGTCATCGACCAGAGGGTCAAACTGTTGCGCAAGGCCCAGGAACAGATCCTGGCACAGTCAGTTTCCTGACAGGGCCGCCGCATTGAGTGCCTCCAGCTGAAACCCACCGGTGGTGACCACCAGCCGGTGAAGCTGATAGGGCTTAATTATCGGGGGTTCGGTGGGCAGAAACTTTCTTCCCAGCAGGTGGTAGATCAGGCACTTGATCACCCCTTCGTGGGTGACCACCAACAGGCGGTCGCCGGGCCACCGGTCGGCGGCGTCTTCCAGGGCCTGCAGGCTTCTTTTCAGCACAACCTGCCGCGTTTCACCGTCCGGCGGGCAAAATTCCCACCCCGCTCTTTCCTGCCTGTCAAGCAGTTGCGGTTGTTGCTGTTTAATCTGAGAAACGGTCTTGCCGCTCCAGCGGCCCCAGTCCTGTTCCCTGAGCCGGGCATCCAGCACCAGGGGCAATTTCAAGCGTGTGTTGATGAGTTGTGCTGTTTGGACCGCCCGGCCGATATCGCTGGCCAGCATGCGGTCCCAGTGAAAGGCCTCCAGCATCCGGGACCATTTTGCGACCTGTTCTTGTCCGGTTGTCGTCAGGGGGGAGTCGCTATGGCCCTGGATTCTTTTTTGGCGGTTGAATAGGGTTTCACCGTGGCGAATCAGGCCGAAACGGGTGGCTTTGGGTTGATTCTGCATTTATTCTATTTTTTCCTTGGACAATGTTTTACCGTAATTGAGAGCAATTCAAAAGGTTCGTCGTCCGTCGTCCGTTGTCCGTTGCCGCCGGCCGGCTATCTTTTCCAGTTTCGATTCCAAGGCGCGATAATTTTTGCTGATATCGTGATGTTTTCGCACGTAAGATGCGGCTGCCCGCCCCATCCGGCGGCGCCGGTCCCGGTCGGATAACAACTCTGCGATGGCGTTGGCAAAGGGGGTTAAGGCGTACATCGGCACCAGGGTGCCGGTTTTACCGTTTTGCACCGCCTCCGGGACCCCGGCATTGTTGAAGGCCACCACCGGCAGCCCGCAGCACTGGGCTTCGAGAAACACCATTCCCAGCGATTCATTGATCCCCGGAAATGCGAACACATCTGCGGCACTGTAATAACGATACATTTGGTTGTGCCTGATTTTACCGACAAATCTCACCCGGCCCGGCATCTGTTCTGCGGCCAGTTGCTGCAATTTTTTCTTTTCTTTGCCGTCGCCGGCAATCACCAGTTCAATGCGTCGCCCCTGCCGCTGCAGTTGTCCGCAGGCGCGAATCACCCACGTCAGCCCTTCGCTCTTGACGTCGGAGCGGAACATGGCCGCCGAAAAGACCACGGGGTTGTCGCCCGCATTCCAGCGGGAGCGCAGTTGCTCCCGGGCGGCGGCGTCAAAACAAAAATCCTGCGGGCATATCCCGGGGGCCACATAGGTTACACGCTCGTCCGGCAAAAGCCGTTCGAGGTTGAGCAAGTCGATTTTTTTATTGGTAAACACGTGCCGGGCGGCCTGCAGGCTGTATTTATTCAGGTAAAAGCCGGGCAGGGTCTGGAGTTTTCTTTTTCTTTTGGTGGCGTAAATTCCCTGGAAAATCACGTAGGGAATTTTGAGCTGTCTTGAGGCGGCCGGTCCCAGCAAATCCGGTGCTTTATAGTAGCTGTGGTAGGTGAGCCACAAATCCGCGCGAAAGGGTGAAAACCGCCGCATTATGCGCCTGTTTTCGCGCAGCAGCAGCGGCCAGCGCCAGGGTTTCCAGTAAATCCACCGGCACCGCAGCGTGCTGGCCGGAAAAACATGGTGCCCGCGCTGTTGCAGGTAATCGACGATTCCGGTGGCCGTGACCAGATCCCCGGACGGGTGGGCATGCCCCAGGGGTTTGAACGGTGCATAGAAACAAATTTTCATGACTCGGCAGTCGGGCGAATAATGGTTAAACCTCGGCTTTTCATGCCGTCCGGATTGGTTTTCCAATACCATGGCGGCGATACACCGCGGCCAGGTCGTTGATCAATTGCCGGTTGTCGAAACCGTCTGCAATGCAGCGGCGGGCGGCGGGAACAATCCGGTTTCGCAGGCCTTCATCGGTCAGCAGGCGCAGCATGGCTGCTGCCAGACGGTCCGGTCGGCCGGGAGGCACCAGCAGACCGGTTTTTTGATCCTCGACAAGTTCGGGAATGGCTGAAATATGGGTGGTTACCACCGGCACGCCCATGGCCATGCTTTCCAGCAGGACATTGGGAATGCCATCCCGGTCGCCGTTGGACGCCACTTCGCATCCTAGTACAAACAGGTCGGCTTTGCGGAAATGTTCCAGGACTTCATGATGCGGCCGGGTTCCCAGCCAGCGGCTGATGCCGCTCAGTCCCAGGGATTCGATCAATGCCAGGGTTTTTTCCCGGTCGTCGCCATCGCCGATCAGGGTGTGTTTTACCACCACCCCCTGTTCGCCCAACAGTTTAAGCGCTTTTAAAACGGTAGGCAGTCCTTTTTTGGCGGTCAGCCGTGCGATGGTCAAAATGCGATAAGGCGGTGCGGGCGGCGACGGTTTTTCCTGTGAGCCGGAAAACAGCCGGGTATCGATGCCGTGATAAATGCGGTGGATGGCCGTTTGGTCCCCGTCGCAAAGCCCGGCCAGATGCCGGCGGTTGTATTCGGTGCAGGTGACCACGAAACGGGCCAGTTGAATTTTTTCCCGCAGCTGCCGGGGATCCGTGGTATAAATATCTTTGGCATGGGCGGTAAAGCTGAAAGGCAGTCCCGTCAGGCGGCTCGTGAACATGGCCACCGAGGTGGGGGAGTGAGCAAAATGGGCATGCAGGTGGGTCACCCCGGTACCGGGCAGCAGACGATGTGCCAGGTACCCGGCTTGCATCAGGTGCTTGATGGTGGCGGATTTGCGTGTTCTTAAAAACCGTCGTGCGGCGATTTTAGCAACTGCCGCATAGGTTTTTGGATGTTTGGCTGCCAGCAGAACATTGTGATAAAGCAGGCGCGGCAACGGTTTCAGCAATGTTTCAGGCAGATAGTCCACCGACGCCCGGATTTGTTTTATGCTGTTGTGGGTAAAATTTTCCCGTGGCCGGCGCATGGAAAACAGGTGGATGGAAAAACCGAGTTTTTCCAACAGCAGGATTTCATTGGAGATAAAGGTTTCGGAGATGCGGGGGTAGCCTTTCAGGATCATCCCCAGCATTGGTGGGCCGCAGGTATTCATGATTTTTTATACCGGAATTCGCGCAGGCGCAATTGCATGGTTTCGATGCCGGTCAGCTGAAAATCAGAGATGGCTTGCCGGTAAGGTTCCGGGTGCTGCAGGAGGGTGAAAATTTTATCCTCTAAAAGAGCGGGGCTGTAGTCATTCCAGGGGATATAATCCACCAGGTTGTGCCGGCGAAACGCCCGGGCGCGAATCAGCTGTTCTTTGCGCGGCGTTTCCCGGGGAATGACCAGGCTGATGGTGCCCTGGCTGAGAATCTCACACAGAGTGTTATAGCCCCCCATGCTCACCACGATATCGGCGGCAGCAAAGATTTTTTCCATTTGCCGGTAAAAATGATACGTGCGCACCCCGAGACGCCGGGAGCGCTGGAAAACATCTTTTCTTTCCTGCTTGGGCATGAACGGGCCGGTGATTAAAACGCTTTTAAACGGCGGCGGACCGGCAAGCGATTCCAGCATACTCAAATAGGTGTCCATCAGCCGGTACCCGTCACCGCCGCCGCCGGTGGTCACCACCACCAGCCTTTCCAGGTTTTGCAGACCGATTTCACGTTTGACACTGCGCACAGCGTCTTTGCCCGGGGTTTTGCGCGGGATATAGCCCGTAAAATACATTTTGCGGCTCAAGGATTCCGAGATGCCGTATTCGACGATCGGGTCGTAAAATTCCTGCTTGCCGTAAACCCAGATCTCACTGTAGAGGTCTTCGAGCAGCTGGTACACTTTTTTTTCCCGCCAGTCCCTTTTAACCGTTTCGGCATCGTCCATGATATCCCGCAGACCAAGGATGGAGCGGGTTTCGGGCCGACAGCGCCGCAGCCATTGCAGGGTGGGCAAAACCTCTTTTTTCAATCCCAGAGGTTCTTTGTCCACAATAAAAAGATTGGGCTGAAAAGTTTTGGCCGTGGCGGTGATAATGTTCTTGCGAATGTCCAGGGCATGCCGGGGGTTGATTTTTATCGACAGCGGCAGGTATTCGTCATTGGTTTTTTTAATCATTCCCGGAATGCGCACAAAGTCAATCTGCTCGGGGAATGAAAAGCGGCCGGCAATGGGCGATCCAGTCAAAATCAGGATGTTGATGCGTGGTCCCAACAGGTGAGCGGCGATGGCCATGGTCCTGCGGATGTGGCCGAGACCGTAAGTGTCGTGGGAATACATCAAAATGTTATAGGTCGAGCTGCGGGCCATCTGGTCCTCAAGTTTGATGAATCCGTAAAAAATCGATTTCGTCCGCTTTTTTTCCTGGAATGCTCAATATCACATTCCGCGGCATCCATCAAACGGGGCGGTCAAAATTCGATGTTTCCCTTGCGCGTCAATGGCCGGCCCGGCAGATCATCCGGCAGACAATACCGCTTGCGGCCGGACAGTTTTTCCATGGCGGCGGCGTCCATATCTTCCCGGTATCCGATTTTTCGGGCCGGCACGCCGGCCCAGATTTCATAAGGCTTTGGATTTTTAGTTAAAACAGAGCCTGCTCCCAGCACAAAACCATCCGGGATACAGGTGACCTGATACAGCACGATGGATCCATCATGCAGCCAGACATCAGCGCCGATGTATTTGTCCTGCCACAGCACCCCATGTTTTTCCTCGGTTTCAAACAAAGGGCGCCGGCCGGCGTGGATATGATCGTGGGTGTAGATCCGGGTGCGGGCGGAAATGTTGCACCAGGCACCGATGTGAATGGAACCGGTGCAGTCCAGGATGGAAAACCGGCTGATAATGAGATTGGTTTCTTTTCCCTGAGTCTCGAACGCCTCGGGCGAAATAATGAGCTTTCCCCGCTGAATATCGGCATGGGGGTATCGCCGGGCCCTGGAAACGCCTTCTTCCAACTGGGCGACGGTCATGGTCACCTGGTCTTCCATTCCCATAAAATTACCACATCCTTTCGGTGAAATTCCCGCCAGTTCGACCGGGAATTGATCTGCGCCAGCGTTTCGATGGGACTGTATAGTGGAAAAACAGCGGTTTTGTCAAGAAATCCCGGGAATCTGGCCCTTATTCTTTCCTTTCGACGGTCGTTTTGATATATTAACCCCAGTTTCGCAACTTATTTTATTGGTCCAATACAAACAAAGGCGAAAAATTATAGCTGATCGAAGGTGTGAATTGGCCGGCGCCTGCCATTTTCTTTCAGCCGGTATGAATCTATGCCTCAGCAGCGTGCCCCTTGTTTGGGATGAGGCCCTATTAGCTGCTAAATTCAATCAGTCCCATGCCATTCATCCCAAACAAGGGACACTGCGAAAATAAGGAGTAGTTGAGCAACATACCGGCTTACAGAAAACACCATGCACCGGCCAATTCACGTCCATTTTTATAGGTCCCTTTGCATTAAGAATGTCTTTTATGAGAATATCAGGTGTAAAATTTGAGTTATTCGTTTTTTTATCGGGGGGGAAATAAACACGATGGCTCGCTGCGATGTTCATCCCGTTCACCGCTTTAAAGACTGGCAGGTCTGGCCGGGTTCTTTTGACAATCCTCCGGTGGACGGCGTCTTCCGCCTGCCGGAAAATCCGGGGCTTAAAATTACGCCGGCCACGCGCATTGCGTCTCTGGGTTCCTGTTTTGCCCGGGAAATCAAGCGCCGGTTGATCCAGAAAAATTACACCTATATCGCCGAGGAAACCCATCACCCCGCCGCCGTGCATGCCAGCGCCGCCTGGGAAAGGGTATACAGCACCCATTGCATGCGCCAGATTTTCGAATACACCTTTGAAGACTGGTCCCCGGACCTGCGCTGGTGGCAGGTCCCTGAATCCGGCCGGATCCAGGACCCTTACCGGCGCACGATTGTCTATGACAGCCAGGCAGAGGCCGAACAGGACTTTGCCCGGCATCGCGGCCATTCAAAGCGCGCCCTGCAACAGGCCGAGGTGCTCATTATAACCCTCGGGCTGACCGAAATCTGGCAGGACCAGGTGGACGGCGCGGTCATCTGCCTGCCCGCCGGGCCTTACGTCCGGGAGGGCGGGGATATGAACCGCTATGAATTCCGGGTCAGCCGCTACAATGAAAATCTGGAAAATATGGAACGGATCCATGAAATCATGGCCCGGCACAATCCCGGCTGCCGGCTGCTGGTCACCGTTTCACCGGTCAACCTGTGGGCCACCTTCCGTGAGGATATGGATGTCATCAGTGCCAGCTGCAACTCGAAATCCACTCTGCGGGCCGTGGCCGACGAATTTACCGTGCGCCATGACAATGTTTTTTATTTTCCGGCCTATGAAATGGCCACTATCTACCAGCCCCTGGCCGGAACGACTTATTTTTGCGAAGGCCGGGAAAATTTTCATATCAACAAACCCACGGTGAAGTTTATCATGAAGCATTTTTTTGAATACTATTCCCAACCCGGATAAACCGGAAAAATTGCCACAAAGGCCCAAAGACACAAAGCAAAACTATTTGCTGTAATTTATCTTTGTGGTTTGGTGTCTTGGTGGCGAAAATGTTTTGCCGTAAAATGCTAAAAAATTACAGTTGAAATTTTGAAAGGCAGCCTATGAATATAGACACCCAGCGCGCCATCGATCGCACTGTCGGAACGATTATCTGCAGAATTTTATCGTTGCTTTACCGGGTTTTCAAAAAAAATACCGCTGCGCAACAGCCCCGCAGGATACTGGTTATTCTTTTATCGGAAATGGGCGCCCTGGTACTGGCTGAGCCCATGTTGCAGCGGTTGAGACAAAAATTTCCGGGGGCTGCCCTGCACGTGGTGCTGTTTGAAAAAAACCGCGAGGTGGTGCGGCTGCTGGGGACGATTCCCGACGGCAATATCCTGGCCATCGATGATCGATCCATGGGCAGTTTCACCCGCGACGCGGTGCGCTTGTTTTTTACCATGCGCAAAATGAAGTTTGACACGGTTATCGACTGCGAACTGTTTTCCAGAATCAGCAGTATCTTCTCATTTTTAAGCGGAGCCGGCGTACGGGTCGGCTTTCACCCCCACACCCAGGAGGGGCTGTACCGCGGAAGTTTTATCAACCGTCCGGTGCTGTACAACCCCTACCACCATATTTCCCGGCAGTTTATCACCCTGGCCGAAGCCATTGATTCGAACACCTGCCCCCGGGCCAAGCGCAACGTGGCCCAGGACACGCCGCAGGTCCCAGCCGTTGAGTTTTCGGCCGCGGAAATCGAAGCGACCCGCCAACGGTTGTATCAGCGTGCCCCGTCCATCGATGGCCGACGGCTGGTGCTCATTTATCCCGGCGGCGGTCTGTTGCCCATCCGCGCCTGGCCCCTGGATTATTACTGCCGGCTGACCGAAGAACTGCTGGCCCGAGGATATGCCGTGGGGGTGATCGGCCTGGCCGAAGACAAAGCGGTGGCCGGGGCGATCCTGGCCCACGCCCGCCACGAGTGCTGCGTGGATTTAACCGGTTACACCGCAACCGTCCGGGAGTTGATGCAAATATTTCATTTTGCCGCTCTGTTGATCACCAACGATGGCGGCCCCGGCCACTTTGCCGCCATGACACCCATTGAGACCATTATTTTTTATGGTCCGGAAACTCCGACCCTGTATGGTCCCCTGGATAAAAAGGCGGCTATTTTCTATCTGGGCCTTTCCTGCTCGCCGTGCGTAACCGCCTATAATCACCGCAAATCGCCCTGCGACGGGGACAATGTATGCCTGAAAATGATTGAGCCGGACAGCGTTTTGGAAAAAGCGCTGGAAATTTTGGAAGGTTAAATTTTATGTGGTATCGTCAATGCTCGTCTTTTAGATCAACGGACAACGGACCACAGACAACTGACACGTTTGCTCAGGAAAAAATTATTGACCACGGCTGAATCAAGGCAATCAAATACCACCGAAACAAACCAAGCCACCTACCGAACCTTATTCTGGCTGCTGGTTGGCGGCCTGACGGTTTTTCGCCTGGTATTTGCCGGGCGCTTCGGGCTGGGAGTGGACGAATCCCACTACCTGCTGTTTTCCCGCCACCTGGCCTGGGGGTATTTCGATCATCCGCCCATGGTGGCTTTTCTGGCCGCGGTGACCACCCTGGGTGGCGAGGGTGTGTTCTGGGTGCGGCTGGGGCCGGTTTTTTGCTCCGGGGTCAGCCTGATCTTGCTGCGCTACCTGGCCCTGGAGCTTTATCACGATGAGCGCGTGGGTTTTTGGGCAGCGGTGTTGCTGCAGTTGATGCCCTATCAGCACCTGTTGATGGTGGCGCTGCTCCCGGATGCTCCCTTGAATCTTTTCTGGTGTGCCACGCTGCTGGCCGTGCGGCGGGCCGTGCGTACCGGCCGGTGGACCCCATGGATTCTCACCGGCCTGCTGTTCGGCGGCGCGCTGCTGAGCAAGTACCATGGGCTGCTGCTGGCCGGCTGCCTGCTGGGCTATTTCATCACTTCTGCGAAATACCGCTTCTGGCTGACCAAGGCCCAACCCTGGGCGGCGGTCCTGATCGGAGGGGCCGTTTTTTTGCCGAATGTGGTTTGGAACGCCAGGCATGGCTGGATTTCCTACGCTTACCAGCTGGGGCACGCGAAGGGGGACGGGCTGAGCGCCGGAAAATTTTTGCTGGCACTGGCCGCTCAGTTCGGCGTCTGGTCGCCGCTGGTCTTCGGGCTGCTGATCGTCGCCACCGTCGCCATAGTGCGGCAAAAACCAATCAACGATGAGGACCGTTTCATCCTGTGGACCAGCCTGCCGGTGTTCGCTTTTTTCTGCCTGGCGGGGTGGACCGGTAAAATATTACCTCACTGGACAGCGGCGGGCTGGTGGAGTGGATCTATTGCGGTGGCGGCGGTGATCGTGCGGCGGGGTTTGTCGCCGGGACCTTCGGCAAAGCGCTGGCGCCGCTGGACAGCGGGTGCCATGGTTACCGGGCTGGTGATGAGCGTTTTGGTGTATGCGGTGCTGTTGTGGCCCCTTGTCGCACCGGTTTACAGCCGGGCGCGGGATATTTCGTTAAAGCTCAACGCGCGCTTTCCGGCGGTCAGGCCTCTGAAGCCATTTGAAAGCGGCTTCGACCCGTCCAATGATCTTTTCGGCTGGCCGCAAATCGCCGATGAGGTCGAAGCTATTCGAGCACAGATGCCGCATCCGGCCAAAACCTTTGTTTTTTGCCGCCGGTTTTATATGACCAGCCAGCTGGCAGTGTATCTGCCGCCTGCCACGGTGGCCACCAGTCTGCAGCACAAATTCAACCAGTACCGGCTGTGGTTTTCAGCCCCCGGCCATGCCGGCTGGGACGCCCTGTTCGTGGTCAAACACGGCCGACACCGCGAGCGTGCCCGAAGCTTTCGGCCGGTTTTTGAAAGCATGGATCCGGTCCCCCTGCAAATCACGGTGTTTCGCAACGGTTGGCCGGCCCATGAGCTGGAGGTTTATAAATTTTACGGATTTAAGGGCAGAAGTGATTTCTAAACCCCATCTTAGGCCCAATGGCTGTGTTGTTTCATGGATTAAAATGCACACCTTCAGTATCATCATATGCATTGGCAAAGAAAGATGGACAGGGTGAACTAATTCGGGCTGTTGGAGTTTTGCAGTATTTTCCGGGCTTTGTTTAAATCCCTTTCGACGGCGCTGTTTTGGGGATCAATCCGGCGGGCGATTTCCCACTGGGAGATGGCCGGCGACAGCTTGCCCTGCATGGCATAGGCCAGGCCCAGGTTGTAGTGAGCCACAAAGTTTTGGGGCTTGATGGCAATCAATTTCAGGTAGTGCTCGATGGCCAGATCCAGCTGGCCCTGCTTGTGGTACAGCAGGGCCAGGTTGTAATGGGCGCTGAAAAAATTAGGGTAAATCGCCAGGGCCCGCTTGAAATACTGCACAGCGCGGACCGGGTCGCCTTTCTGATAGTAGACCAGTCCCAAATTATAATAGCTTTTAAAATCCCGGGGATCCAGGCCGATGGCGATTTCAAACTGTTTTTGGGCTTCGTCAAACCGACCCTGATCCTGGTATTCCCGGCCAAGGTTGCCGTGGGCCAGGGGGCTGTTGGGCATGGTCCGGACGGTTTTGGACCACAGCACAAAATTGTTTTGCCAGTCCGGGTTGCGTGCCATGGAGACAGCCGCATAAACGAAGGAAATGCCCACCAGCGGGATCAGGGTAGCCGTGGTGGCCGCACGGGGACGGGAAACCCATTTGCGGGCCAACCCGTTGACGGCCGCCGGCACCACCAGGCAAAACCCGATGATGGGAATGTAAAGGTAGCGCTCGGCAATGGGATTGTAGATTTCGATCAGGTTGGCCACCGGCATCAGGGTGATGAAAAACCACCAGATGCCGAAAGAAATCGCCTTTGAATAGCGATAAATCACGAAACTGGCGGCGATCAGCCCGGTTACCACGGCCAGGCCGATCAGATTCGAGCTGTCCAAAAAACTGTTCGGATAGGAAAACACGTAATCGGGGCTCAGCGGGTAGGGAAATATTGCCAGCTTGACGAAACTGAACAGGTGGCCCGGAAGGTAGATGATTCTTTCCAGGAGGCGGCCGTAGGAAAACTGCTGGTAGCCGCCGGGGGTGACCAGGATGAAAAACCGGAGCCAAAGGTACACAATGCTGACAACCGCAAAGCCCGCATAAAAGGTCAGCCTCTTTTTAAGCGTGGTAAATAGATGCTTAACGGTCAACGGACTGTGCCCGACATCTGCGAGCACCAGGTCGTAAAGCACCACAATGGCCGGCAGGGTGATGGCCATTTCCTTTGACAGCAGCCCCAGAAAATAAAAAATCAGCGCCAGCCAGTAATTCCGGCTGCCCACAGCGGCAGAGTCGGCTTTTATCTTTATATAAGACAGCAGGGCCGCCAGAAAAAAAATACCGGCCAGCAGATCATCATTGAAGGAGATGCAGTCCACGGCTTCCGTCAGCGCCGGGTGGACGGCAAACAGCAGCCCGGCCAGCAGAGCGGTAAAGTGGTTTTCCAGGATGGCATCGGCCAGCCGGTAAACCAGAACCGTCGCCAGGGCATGCAGGACCAAGCTCAACAGGTGATAGTAAAACGGGTCCAGCCCGGCAAGGCAATAGATTAAAAAATAAGACAGGGTGGCCACCGGCCGGTAGCTGGCCTCGAGGCCGGCGACTTTGAAATATGAAAGATTAAAAAGAGAGGCCAGAAATTGCCCCGGCTGTTTGAGATACGGGTTGTTGACAATCGAGCCGAAATCGTCGAAGGCAAACCCGTTGGACAGCATGTTGTAATATACAACCACACAGACCAGCACCAGCAGGGCCATTGCCGGCAACCGGGTGGGGATGGCCTTTGAAGGTGCGGCCTCGGGTTGAGGGCCTTTTTTGGCCGCCTGAATTATTTTTTTTTGTTTCATGATTTGAGAATTAACCCGGGAAACCGGAACCAAAATGAAATCAAACCACGAAGAACACGAAGAATAAAAAGACAAAGATAGAAACCATGACCTTATGGTTTCTTCGTGTCCTTCGTGGTGAAAAAGGGTTTTTCATAAAATGCAAAAAAATAACAATTAAGATTCTAACACGCTTCACGCGGCAGCCGGGAGATAAACAGCCAGGCGCCCAGTATCCCGACGGCCATTCCGGCCGCCACATCCGAGGGATAATGAGCGCTGACGAATACCCGGGAGATGGCAATCAAAAAGGCATACAGCAACGGCAAAAAGCGTCCGCCGGCATAGCGGGAGCGTTTGAGCAGGTAATAAAGAAACACACCGGACACGAAAGCATCGGCCGCATGACCGGACGGCAACGAGTTGTGGTTAAAATCCAGTGAAAAAAAATTGAATCCCGGGCTGTTTCCCGGCCGCGCCCGGCCGACAACAACCTTGAGCAGCCGCACGCCTGCCAGGGTAACAATCAGCTGAGCCTTGAGGTAGGCCAGGCACAGGCTTTTGAGCTGCCGGTCTTTGCGAGCCATCGCAAAAGCCATCAAGCCGGCAAAAACGGCATAGAAAAGATACAGTCCCCAGTCAGTGATCAGCTCAGGGATGCTCTCATAGGCCGGTGGGATCAGATCCCGTGCGCCCCGCCAGAGCCGGGTGTCAAAATAAAAAAGGACGCCAGCGGCCACCAGCATCAGCGCTGCAGAAATCAGCCAGTTTTTGCCTGCCCTATCATCGTTTTTCCCCATAATCGTTGCAGCCTGTACCACAGCAATTCGGTTTTGTACAGACCCTAAAGACACACCGTTCCCGTATCGCCTTGAAATGGTCTTGACTAAACGGCGTTGATCGTACATTATTTTATGTGGTTATCTGGGAAGAACAAGTTGCATTGGTTGTGGGAGTTTTTATGGTAACTTGGACTTTCCGGATAAGCGCTTTATTTTATAACCCAATAAATAGCAAAATGTGGCAAATCATGCAATTTGAATCCGTCATCGGGCTGGAAATCCATGCCCAGCTGAAAACGAAAACCAAAATTTTTTGTTCCTGCTCCACCGCCTTCGGCGCGCCGCCCAATACCCATGTCTGCCCGGTTTGTTTAGGCATGCCGGGGGTGCTGCCGGTGCTCAACAAAAAAGTGGTGGAGTTTGCCCTGCGCATGGCCCTGGCCACCGGTTGTTCGATTGCCGGTGAAAGCCGCTTTGCGCGCAAAAACTATTTCTACCCCGATCTGCCCAAAGGTTACCAGATTTCCCAGTACGAGCTGCCGCTTGCAGAGCACGGCTTTGTGGACGTGGCCGTCAACGGCAGCGTGCGTCGCATCGGCATTACGCGCATCCACATGGAAGAAGATGCCGGCAAACTGGTCCACGATCCGGGACGACCCGTCAGCCGGGTGGATTTTAACCGTACCGGGGTCCCCCTGATTGAGATCGTCAGCGAGCCGGATATTCGCTCGGCCGAAGAAGCCGGGGCCTACCTGCGGCAGCTGCGCTCCATCGTCCGGTACCTGCAAATTTGCGACGGCAACCTGGAAGAGGGCAGTTTCCGCTGTGACGCCAATGTGTCCATCCGCCCCCGGGGCTCGCAAACCCTGGGCACCCGCACCGAGCTGAAGAATTTAAACTCTTTTAAGCACGTGGAAAAGGCCCTGCAGTACGAGATCGGCCGTCAGCAGGAAGTCCTTGCCGATGGCGGGCAGATCATCCAGCAAACCCGGCTGTGGGATGCGGACAAAAATCAGAGCTTTTCCATGCGCGGCAAAGAGGAAGCCCACGACTACCGCTATTTCCCGGACCCGGATCTGCTGCCCCTGGTCATCGATGAGGGCTGGATCGACCGGATCCGCCAAAGCCTGCCGGAGCTTCCCGCTGCCAAAAAGAAACGCTTCATGGATGTATACGGATTGCCGGCCTACGATGCCGGTCTGCTGACCTCCGACCGGGAGCTGGCGGATTACTACGAGGCCTGCCTGGGTTTTTTCCCGCACCCCAAACCGGTCAGCAACTGGGTAATGGGCGCTTTACTGGGGCTTTTGCACCAGCAGGAAAAAAACATCACCGCATCGCCGGTTTCCCCCGAGGGCCTGGCCCAATTGCTCGAACTGGTCGAAAAAGGGGTCATCAGCGGCAAAATCGCCAAGACCGTTTTTGATGAAATGGCCGCCACCGGCAAGCCGGCCGGCAAAATCGTAGAAGAAAAGGGCCTGGTACAAATCACCGATTCCCAGGCCCTGGAGCCGGTGGTGGCAAAAATCATTGCCGACCAGCCCGAAGAGGTTGCCGCTTATCAAAACGGCAAAACCAGGCTGCTGGGATTTTTCGTCGGCCAGGTCATGAAAGCAACCCGCGGCAAAGCCAACCCCAAACTGGTCAACGAGATATTGAAAAAAAATTTGACATAGTCCGTGGTCAGTAGTCCGTTGTGCAATTTTAGCAACCAGCCTTGTTTGAGGATGGGTTTTGAGTTGAGAACTATTCAAAATGAGATACCGCAGAGTATATATAAGCGGTGGGACCTATTTTTTTACCGTTGTTACTTACAATCGAAATAGGATATTCAGCAGAGCGGATAATATTGAATTGCTCCGCCAGGCATTCAGAGAAATCATAAAACGGCATCCTTTCAGAATTGACGCTTTCGTTCTTTTGCCCGAGCATTTGCATTGTATCTGGACGTTGCCACAAGGAGATGCTGACTTTTCCACACGCTGGCGTTTGATTAAAAGCCATTTCAGCCGCCAATTCGAGCCCGTAGGTTGGGTTGAGGAACGAAACCCGACAAAAAATCTAAACTCCGCATCCGGATTAAGAAAAAATGAAAAACCAATATGGCAGCGACGGTTCTGGGAGCACCTAATACGGAACTATGATGATTTAAGGCGACATGTTGAATACATCCATTATAATCCGGTAAGGCACGGATTGGTCAAGGCTCCGCGTGATTGGAGCCACTCCAGCTTTCATCGCTCTGTGCACAAAGAAATGTATGATATTAATTGGGGCGCTATCGATAAAATAAAATTTGACTCTGTTGTAGGTTATGAATAGATCAAATTCAATTGAAGAAAAGTATAGCAATCTGTGGCTTGCACTTTGTTGGGTTTCGTACCTCAACCCAACCTACGAAAATCAGGCATTTAACACGATATGATTTCCATGGGCGAAACCCAACTAATTAGGTATGAAGCACCGGCACCGGCAACGGACAACGGACTACAGACAAAAATTGAAGGAGGGCTATGGGCTCACTGTTCAAAATTGCAAAAATGCGCGCATTTTTTATCTGCATTCTGATTTTAGGGGTACTATCCTTCAATTTTTGCCCGGCGGCCGCCGGGCAAAAGCGCCTTGCGTTGCTGCCTTTTAAGATCAACGCCCAAAATGACCTGTCCTTTTTGCGCGACGGCATTTACGACATGCTCGCCAGCCGGCTGGCCGAAGAAGGCCAGGTGGAGGTCATCGAACGGCAGGTCGTGGCGGCGGCCCTGGATTCAGCGGCACCATCCGGTGCTGTCACCGAGGCGCTGGCGCGTAAAATCGGCTCTGAACTGAAGGCCGATTTTGTTTTGTTCGGCAGCCTGACGGTCCTGGGGGAAAACGTGAGCATCGACGCCAAAACGGTGGATGTCTCCGGTGCCCGGCCCACCATGACTTTTTTCGACCAGAGCCCCACCCTGGGGGGGATTATCGCCAAAATTGACACCATCGCCGCCGACATCAACCGCAAGCTGTTCGGCCGGACGCTGGCCCAAAAACAGCCGGCCGCCGCGCCGGCTGCCCCACCGGCGGCCGCGCCCCAGACCAACGCCGGCCCAGCGGTTGCCGACCAAAGCACTGCCAAAAGCGACATGCGCGCCCATCCGGAAAAAATCCTGAAACAGGAAGGCTTTATCAGTGAGGGGCAAGGGCAAAGCGGTGATTCGCTGCTGGTGGGATCGTCCCGGGAGGTGCGGCAATTCCGGCC
>JAOZSC010000260.1 GCA_029939875.1 Desulfobacterales bacterium | reverse complement strand
GGCATTCAAAATCACAGGAACTGCAGGTCCAACACAGGCTGCAGTCTGCATGGATGGCGTTTTTAACGTACTTTTTCAGATTCGGATTGGGTTCTATTGGATTCATATGCTCAATTCCTCACAGGGTCAAAGTATAGAAAGGTTGTTTAATCTTTCAGAATATCATATTATGCTTATTGGCATCAATAAAAATCTAACCCGATAAAGCTTTTTTTTTTGCGTTTTCAAAACAGCCGGCTGGGGAAATCCTCTTCCGTCTGCCGGAAGTCTTCGGTATCAGAGAGATTGAAAAACATGTTGGCTATCCCGCCCAATGGCTGTCGCGTGTTGCGGCGGCCGGCCAGATTTTTAGACTCCAGCGCCCACGCTCATTGTGACAGCCGCTTCCGGCGGCGCAATTGGTGGCCGGCTTTCATCATCGGGCTTGCTCTTTGGGGTGCATCCTTTCCGGCCTTCGCCCAGCAGCCCATGGACGCCCTACGGCAGCAGATTACCGCCGGTATCCGCATCCTCAACGATCCCCAATACCGGCAGGGCGCACACCGCAGCCGGCAACTGCAAAAACTGCGGGAAGTCACCCGCAGGATCTTTGATTTCAAAGAATTTTCCAGGCGGGTGCTGGCCTCGCGCTGGAAAAAATTTACCCCACTCCAGCAAAAAGAATTCGTCGCCGTTTTCGGGACGTTTCTGGAAAAATTTTACCTGGCCCGGCTGCAGGGCCGCTATCACGGCGAGCAGGTGGTCTATCTGGAGCAGCAGATGATCGGCCATGCAAAAGCTCTCGTTGACATCAAGGTGCTCTGGCATAATCTGGAAGTTCCGGTCACCCTGCGGATGACCCGGCGCGGCGGTTCATGGAAGGCATATGATATCAGTGTGCTGGGGATCAGCGCCGTACGCAACTACCGGGCCCAGTTCAAAGTGATTCTGCACAGCGAATCCCCCAGCCAGGTAATCGCGCGATTGAAAAGGAAACTGGCGGCACTGGATTCTAAGCTCCCCTGATAGCGTTTTTCTTGGATATTTTCACAAAATGTCCAGCTTAAACGGCTTGACAGTTTTAAATTTAACATGTATATACACCCATTATGGCTAAAACCGACTCGCAACGCTTGAAAATGATCTGCGGCAAAGTGGCGCAACGCTGCCTGGGAATGCGCATGCGCAACGCCGCACGGGTGGTAGGAAATTTTTATGACAGGCATCTGAAGCCAACCGGGTTGAAGGCCACCCAGTTCACCCTGCTCAATGCCATTTGCCTCAACCCGTCTTTTTCTATTGGCCGACTGGCCGACTTTCTGCAAATCGACCGTACCACGCTCAACCGCAACCTGAAGCCCCTGGAGCGCAAAGGGCTGATCCAGTCCGTTCCCGGCCGGGACCCGAGAACCAGAACCCTCAACTTGACCGCCGCGGGTACCCAAACCTTGAAACAGGCCCTGCCGCTTTGGCTGGAGGCCCAGTCGGCTGTGGTAGACCTGCTGGAAAAACGCGTCGAAGGATTTGCCGACGACCTGCGCGCACTCGAAAAACTGGTAACCTGAACCGTCCCCATCCCATCTATATGCAAATACAAACCCTGCTGCTGATTGCCCCTCCGATTTTGCTGGCCTTAACTTTTCACGAGTGTGCCCATGCCTATGTTGCCAACCGCTTTGGGGATGACACGGCCAAACAAAGCGGACGCCTGTCTTTAAACCCCTTGCGACATCTGGACCCCCTGGGTACCATCATGATTTTTTTAGTCCATTTCGGGTGGGCCAAGCCGGTGCCGGTAAATCCATACCGATTGAAAAACCCCAAAAAAGACATGCTCTGGATCAGCGCCGCCGGCCCTCTGGCCAATATGATTTTGGCACTGATCAGTGGTCTTTTGCTCCGGTTTCTTATTGCCGCCACCGGGATGCCCGCAGAGCATTCCATCATGAGCCTGATCCTGTTCATGCTGATCATGAGCCTGCAGATCAACCTGGCGCTGGCCGTTTTCAACATCCTGCCCATCGCGCCTTTGGACGGCTCCAAAATATTGGCCGGGCTTTTGCCGGCCCGTTATGAAAACGCCATTGCCCAGTTGGAGCGCTACGGCCCGTTTGTCCTCATCGGACTGATCATCATCGGGCGGGTGACGGACGTATCCATTTTAGGGGGATTGATCTGGCCCTTTGTGAAATTTTTCAGCAAGATTTTTGCAGGGATGTAAGAAAAGGATAATTCACAACCCGTCAGAATTCAACAGCGGGTGACTTTCAGGTATTGCTGCAGCTGCTCGCGGGCTTTTCCGGCCGAACGCCCTAAAAACACCGTGTCGATGCCCAAAGCCAGCAGGCTGTAGCCCTGCCGGGCATAGCGGTCCAGCGGCTCCGGATCCATGGCGAAAATACCCATAGGCATTCGAGCCTGCTCACAGGCCTGTTGAACACGTTCGATAGCACCTTCAACCTCCGGGTCGGCCACGCGCCCCGGCTTGCCCAGACTGCCGGAAAGATCATAGGGACCGACGATCACGGCATCCACGCCTTCTACCGCTATAATGGATTCGATGTTTTCCACCGCCTCGATGTGTTCAATCTGCAGCACCACGCAGGTGGATTGGTTGGCCGTCTCGATGTAGGATGCAAAGTGCCTCCCGTAGCCCTGGGCCCGGCCGATGCCGATGCTGCGCTGCCCCTTGGGGGGATACTTGGATTTTAAAACAATCTCCCGGGCCTGGGCAGCCGTGTTGACCAGGGGAACGATGATGCCTGCCGCTCCGATATCAAGGGCCTGTTTGATGCAGCGCGGGTTTTGATCCGCGATGCGAATCAGGCACGGACAATCGGGGCCGGCAACCTGTACGAGGGTCTGGACATCTTGCACCGAAAGGGGCGCATGCTCCCCGTCGATCCACAGCCAGTCGAATCCGGCCTGGGCGAGCATCTCGGGCACCTGGGGTGCGGCCAGGGTGACCAGGGTGCCCACCAGGGTTTCGCGGTTTTTCAGCCGATCACGAAAAGATTGCATTTTACCACCAATAAACGATTAAAGACTGTAATTTAAATAGCCAAAACACACTCTATTGTCAATGCCGCTGTTTGGTGAAAAGATCCAGTTTGGCCTGGGGTAATTTGTTTCTTGACTTTAAAAAATTCCTGGATAGGCTAAATGAGTTCTAAACTGACCGGTTCCAGGTTCTGAGTTGATGAATTCGTAAAAAGTCAAAAATCTCCCTCTCCCTTGACGGGAGAGGGTTGGGGTCAGGGTGAATAAGATGGAATTACAGTCTGTTTTACCCCCTCCCCTTAATCCCCTCCCGCCAGGGGAGGGGAAATCTGACTTTTTATGAGGTTGTCAAAGTTCAAGGGTCAAAGGATAAATTGGAGTTTTTCCTGAAAAACGGAGGGGTTGCTTTTGACTTCACAAAATAAGAAGTTTTTGCCGGCCTGGAGTGACGAGGCGCCGCCGGCCGGCTCCTACCGGTCGATTTTCAAACTGGGCGCACCCCAGCGTTTCAAGCATCCCAGCGACGCCTGGTATGATATGCTCAAAGATCAGCTGGACATGCACGATGAGGACTTTCAGCAAAAAAGCCCTGAAGGGCGGCGCCCGGTGGCCCTCAGGGAAAAACCCCGCCTGAGCACCACCCAGATTGACCATTTTGCCGCCATCGTCGGCCGTGAAAATGTCGCCACAGACGACTTCAGCCGGGTGCGGTTCAGCTACGGCAAAACCGTGGAAGAAGCACTGGAGCTGCGCGGCGGCAATCCACACCATGTGGGCGATGCCGTGGTGCACCCGCGGGACAAGCACGATGTGCGTCGGATCATCGCCTACTGCCACGAGCAGAAGATCCCAGTTTACGGCTACGGCGGCGGGTCCTCGGTCACCCTCGGCATCCGGCCCGTGCAAGGCGGGATTGTCCTGGCGATGAGCACCCACATGAACCGGGTGCTGGCGGTCAACGAAAAAAATCTGACCGCCCGCGTGCAGCCGGGATGCATGGGCCCAGCCTATGAAGACGCGTTGAATCACGCTGCGGCGCGTTTTGGAACCCGTCGCAACTATACCGGGGGACATTTTCCCCAGTCTTTTGAAATGTCCACCGTCGGCGGATGGGTCGTGACCCTCGGCGCGGGCCAGGCCTCCACTTACTATGGAGATATCTATGACCTGGTCGTCAGCCAGGAGTATGTCACCCCGGCAGGCACCTTCAGCACGCCAGATTTTCCGGCCGCCGCCATCGGGCCCCGGGTCAACGACATCATGAAAGGCAGCGAGGGGGCCTTCGGGATCCTGGTGGAAGTCACCCTGAAGATATTCCGGCACCTGCCGCAGAATCGCCGCTGTTTCGCGTTCATGTTTGCCGACTGGAAGGCCGCGGTTGACGCCGGCCGGGAGATTTGCCAGGGACAGTTCGGCCTGCCGGCGGTATTTCGCATTTCCGACCCCGAGGAAACCGAAATCGGCCTGAAACTGTACCGGTTCAATGATACGATCCTGGACCGGGGAATCTCGCTGCTGGGTTATAAACCGGGCCGGCGATGCCTGTGCATGGGAACAGCTGAAGGCCGGAAATCATTTGCCAAAAATGTAAAAACGCAAATCCGAAAAATCTGCCGCCGGCACGGTGCCCTGCCCCTAGGCGCCATCCCGGTCC
>JAOZSC010000259.1 GCA_029939875.1 Desulfobacterales bacterium | reverse complement strand
TTGCCGACCCGGGCACTTACACCTGTGCGGGGTATATGATGCTGTTTCATTTTTTGCAGGAAAAATACGGCTTTGACATCACCTGGAGCACCTACGCGTCCGAGGGCGGAAACTTCGGTTTTTTTACCTCCCACGAAACCATGAAACGGCTTAACTCCAAGATGTACGCCGAGGCCAAACGGCTGGGGGTCAAGTGGATTCTGGGCGGAGAGTGCGGTCACATGTGGCGGGTCATCAACCAGTACATGGACACCATGAACGGGCCGGCCGATTTTATGGAAGAGCCGGTGAATCCCATCACGCGGACAAAATTCGAAAACGCCAAATCCACCAAGATGGTGCACATTACAGAGTTTACCGCTGATTTGATCAAGCACGGCAAACTCGATCTGGATCCGCGCCGCAACGATCATTTGAAGGTCACTTTTCATGATTCCTGCAATCCGGCCCGGGGAATGGGGCTGCTGGAAGAACCGCGTTACGTCATTAAAAATGTGTGCAACAATTTTTATGAGATGCCGGCCAACACCATCCGGGAACAGACCTTTTGCTGCGGCGGCGGCGCGGGGCTAAACGCCGGCGAAGATATGGAGCTGCGAATGACCGGTGGGCTGCCCAGGGCCAATGCCGTAAGGCATGTGCACGAAAAATACGGGGTCAACATGCTGTCCTGTGTTTGCGCCATCGACCGGGCCGCTTTACCGGCCCTGATGGAGTACTGGGTTCCCGAAGTGGATGTCTGCGGCGTTCATGAACTGGTGGCCAATGCCTTGAATCTGGAAGGGCAAAATGACAGGACCATCGATTTGCGCGGTGAAGATATTCCCGGGTTAGCGGGTGATTCGGAGGAAGAAGCTGATGAAGGATAAAAAACTGATTGTTACCGGGGTAATTATTTTTTTGATAATCGCCACTTTTCCTTTCTGGTACAACCGGGGAAAAGCCGCTCCCATGCCCGAACTCGAACTGACGGCCAAGGCCAAGGCGGCCAAGGTGTGTGTACGCTCCACGGAATACATGCGGGCCGACCACATGCAGTTGCTGGACAAGTGGCGCGAGAAGGTGGTGCGGGAAGGCGATAGAATTTACGTGAGTCCCAGCGGCAAGCAATACAACATGAGTCTGTCCAACACCTGTCTGGACTGCCACTCCAACAAGGCGCAGTTTTGTGACCGCTGTCACGATTATGCCTCGGTCAGACCTTATTGCTGGGATTGTCATCTCGATAATTCGAAGGAGAAAACGTGATGGACAGCAGCAGACGACGCGTTTTGCAATTATTTGGAATTTCTTCGCTGGCCTTGATGACCCGGCCGGTCTACAATGCCCTGGCCACCGAAAAACATGCTCAAAAGGCCAAAGAACAGATGATACGGGGCGACAAGGCCCTGACGGCCAAACAGTGGGCGATGGTCATCGACACGCGGCAATTTGAATCCGCCGAGGACATGGAACCGCTGATCGAAGCCTGCAATAAAATTCACAACATCCCGCATTTCGAGAACCAGCGCCATGAAATCAAGTGGCTCTGGGAGGATCATTACCACAATGTCTTTCCGGGCAAGGGAGCCCGGTTTTTAAGCGAAGCGGTTGAAAGCCGGCCGTTTCTGGTCCTGTGCAACCACTGTGAAAACCCGCCCTGCGTGCGGGCCTGTCCGACCCAGGCGACCTTCAAGCGCGCATCCGACGGCATCGTGCTGATGGACTTTCATCGCTGTATCGGGTGCCGGTTTTGCATGGCCGCCTGTCCTTTTGGTGCCCGCAGCTTTAACTGGCGGGATCCGCGCCCGTTTATCAAGGAAACCGATCCGAAGTTTCCCACGCGCACCAAGGGCGTGGTGGAAAAATGCAATTTCTGTGCGGAACGACTGGCCGAGGGCAAACTGCCGGCCTGTGTGGAAGCCGCGGAAGGCAAGCTGGCTTTCGGCGACCTGTACGATCCGGATTCCGAGGTGCGTGAACTGATCAAAACCAATTACACCATTCGCCGTAAACAGGAACTGGGCACGGAGCCGTGCGTTTACTATATCGTGTGAGGTGATTATGCTTGAATTAGCCCTTAAAGGAACCAAAAGATACTATGGATGGATGACGTTTTTAGTGGTCATCATCGGCATCGGCTTTCTCATTTATTTGAAGCAGCTGGATTTCGGGCTGGGAATCACCGGCATGAGCCGGGATGTCTCCTGGGGATTTTACATTGCCAATTTCACTTTTCTCGTCGGTGTGGCCGCCGGGGGGGTGATGGTGGTCCTGCCTTATTACCTGCACGATTACAAGGCCTTCGGCCGGGTAACGATTCTGGGTGAATTTCTGGCCATCGCCTCGGTGGTCATGTGCCTGCTGTTTATCATCGTCGATCTGGGCCAGCCCATGCGGATATTTAACGTCTGGATTTATCCCACCTTTCACTCGGTGCTTTTCTGGGACACCATCGTGCTAAACGGTTATTTGTTCTTAAATCTGATTATCGGCTGGAACGTACTGGAGGCCGAGCGCAACAACGTCCATTATCAGGCATGGCTAAAACCGCTGATTTATTTATCGATTCCCTGGGCCGTCAGTATTCACACGGTCACCGCCTACCTGTTCTGCGGTCTGCCGGGCCGGGGGTTCTGGCTGACCGCCATTTTGGCACCGCGCTTTCTGGCCTCGGCTTTTGCCGCCGGACCGTCTTTGCTGATTTTGCTGTGCCTGATCATTCGCAGGGTAACAAATTTTGACCCCGGTCGGGAGCAAATTCAGTCCCTGGCCAAAATTGTGGCCTATGCCATTTGCATTAACGTGTTTTTCTTTTTGTGCGAGGTGTTTGTCGTTTTTTACAGCAACATTCCCGAGCACATGGATCATCTCAAATATCTTTTTGTCGGCCTGCACGGCAAAACGGCCTATGTTCCCTGGATGTGGGCGTCTTTTTCCCTGATGGCCGTCGGAATTATCCTGACGGTAACCCCCATCACCCGAAAAAACGAAGGGGTGCTGGCCGTGGCCTGCACGGTCATTTTCCTGGGGACCTGGATCGACAAAGGCCTGGGGATGATCGCCGGCGGATTTACCCCCTCGCCGCTGCATCACGTCAACGAGTACATCCCCACCCTGCCCGAGATCGTCATTGCCCTGGCGGTGTGGGCGACGGGATTTTTTATCCTGACCGTGCTGTTTAAAATCGCCGTGGGTGTTAAGGAGGAAGTTCAGTAAGTTTGATCTTGAAGTGAGCGTTTCAAATCACTGGCTCTTAAAACAGGCCCTCTGATTGCAGGGGGCCTGTTTTTTATTCTGAGTTTAAGAAGAAAGCCTGACAACGCTCAAAGCGTTGCGGCGCTAATTGAGCTCAAAGCGAATCGGCACTTTAACCCACATCCCTGCCGGGGCACCGTTGATGGCACCCGGTACAAAAACCCATTTTTTTACGGAAGCAATGGCCGCTTTGTCCAGGATGGCATGGCCGCTGGACCGGAACAGTTTCAGATCCTCCACCATTCCGTTTCCATCCACCAGGACCTCCAGCACCACGGTGCCTTCGAATCCCTTCTGTCTGGCCCGGCGGGGATATCGAGGAGCGGAGTTTTGTACATACAACGGTCGAGCCATTTTCACGGCCGTTGTTGCCAGCGGTCCTTTTTTACCTGGCGTTGCCGGGGTGTCATCGGGCCGGGAGATGTCTGCGGCAGGCACAGTGTTGCCGGAAACCGGAGAAGGCTGAGGCTTGTTTTTTTGTAAAATTGCAGATGCCGTTGCGGATTCGACCGGACGGACCGGCCCAGGGGCCTGTTGCGGCCGAATTTCAGGCTTTGGCCGGGAAAGTGTGGCCGTCGGCTTTGTACGGGTCAGCCGTTTAAGGCTTTTTTTGGGTTTACGCGGCAGGGATATTTTCTGTGGCGTGGGCTGTATCACCGGCTTAATGGTTTTTGCATTCGAGTGTAGCTTTGACGGTGGAGCTGAAATTTTTTCAGGTTTGTCGGCAGGGGCTGTGCCCGTTTTCCGGTCCACCCGGTTTTTATCCGCCTGCAGGTGGGTGCGGACAGCCAGGCTGATAGTGACAGGTTTCGGCGGGCCCGGTGGCGGTGGAAAAACATTCATCCAGCTCCCGCCCAGGCTGAAGGCCAGCCCATGGATTGCCAGGGCAATGATAAATGCTGTCACAAACCGTTTCACTGGGGATTTTCCTGGTCGGCCTGCAGGGAAATGCGGGTTAACCCGGCCAGCCGGATTTTATCCAGAACCTGGAAAAGTTTTTGATAAGGCAGGACCCGGTCAGCAAAAAGAAGAACCCCTGGCTGTTCGGACCCCCCGGCCCTGGCCTTCAGCACTGCGGTCAGGTTATCCAGATCAACTCGCTGTTTATCCACGTAGATGGCTTCATCGGCGTTGACTGTTACCGACAGAATTAATTTTTTGTCAACCTGTACTGTTTCCGATACCGGTAAATCCACCGGCATGCCCCGATGCACGGCCATGGACAGCATGGCATATATAAAAAACACCAGCAGCAGAAATACAATATCGATCAGCGGCAGCATTTCAATGCGGGCTTTTTTAACCGGCAGCTGAATTTTCATCCTGAAGACTCCCTGCCATGGCGGTTTGGGCGACCTGCTTTTGGGAAACAACTTCCAGGCCGGTGGCATACTGTTCGATGGTCAGTACGGCAT
>JAOZSC010000258.1 GCA_029939875.1 Desulfobacterales bacterium | reverse complement strand
TGCAATATAAGATTGTAATCGATTTTAAAATCAGGTTGGTGAAAAACAACCAGCTTTGCACCAAGGGAAGAAGTGAACAGGTGGCGGTAAAATATCCCGCCCTGGAAATACTGTTTGAAATACCCGATGATATCCAAAACGCACTGGGAGTTCCGCCATGAAACTGGATTTTCAGAAAGCACACATTTCGGGTGTCGAGCGGGTGGCCGCCTGGTCCGATGTCCTGGACAGCATCAACGTCTTTCCGGTGGCCGACGGGGATACCGGCCGCAACTTAATCGCCAGTCTCACTCCGCTGCGCTACCTGGACGAGGATCGGGACCTTACCATCCATCAACTGCTGCTTTCAGCCCGGGGAAATTCAGGCAATATCGCCGCGCGTTTTTTCGCCGCATTTCTGGCGGCTAATAGCTTCGACGA
This sequence comes from Desulfobacterales bacterium, assembly GCA_029939875.1. Taxonomy (GTDB): domain Bacteria; phylum Desulfobacterota; class Desulfobacteria; order Desulfobacterales; family JAFDCJ01; genus JAFDCJ01. The sequence goes on along the minus strand of JAOZSC010000258.1, from coordinate 4,283 downwards.
TCTTTTTCAGGCCGCAAAACTGGGCCGGGATCAGGCCTGGCAGGCAGTCAGCCGGCCGGTACACGGAACCATGCTGACCGTATTCGACACCCTGGTGGACGTTTTGGATAAATACAGCAGCAAAGATCTGGATGCAACCGCAGCCGAAATCATCGATCGACTGGAAACCGCCGTAAAGTCGACCCCGCAATTGCTGCCCGGCTTGAAACAGGCCGGCGTCGTGGACTCCGGCGCCCTGGGCATGTATATATTTTTTGAAAGTTTTTTTAAACATCTTGTCGGCCAAAATGACGGGTTTCAACCGCTGAGCACACGATTCAAAGGTCTGCTTGCAATCTCACCCTCTTTTCAGGCCCAAATGGAAGCCGGCTACTGTGTGGACACCGTTATACGCCTGGATGGCAATGACCAGGAAATAATCAGCCGGCTGCGCCAGTATGGCGACAACGTAGTAATGATTCCCCACAAAGACTACCTCAAAGTTCACCTTCACACTGACGATATGGATTCGGCACGCAAAAAGATGGAGTCCCTGGGTGACGTGGTGCAGTGGACCGACGATGACCTCGCGGCCCAGATCAGCGATTTCAAGCAACTTGGCCGACAGGGGGCTGTTCACATCATGACCGATGCCGCCGGCTCGCTTACCCGGGAACATGCGCGTGAACTGGGCATCACCCTGCTGGACAGCTATATCATCGCCGGCGACAAATCCCTGCCGGAAAGCCTGTTTGCGGCTGCCGAGCTTTATCAAACCATGCGGGACGGAATCCGGGTGTCCACCTCCCAGGCCTCCATGTTTGAACGCCACCAATATTATCAGCGGGTGATAGAGCAACATCCCCAGGTATTGTACCTTTGCGTCGGATCTGTTTTTACCGGCAACTTTAACGTGGCCATGCAGTGGAAAGAACAAAATGATCCGGATAACCGGATGACTGTCATTGACACGGGGGCGGCCTCGGGCCGTTTGGGGACCATCGCCATGGCCACTGCGCGGTATTCACAAACAACGGATGACCCCGAGGCGGTGGTTGATTTTGCCGGATGGGCGGTCCATGCCTGTGAGGAATATGTTTTTCTGGACAAGCTCAAATATCTTGCCGCCGGCGGGCGGTTATCCAAATCCAGCGCTTTTTTCGGTGACATGCTGCATGTCAAGCCTGTTATCAGCCCCATGGCCGAAGGAGCCAAGAAGGTGGGCATGGCAAAAAACGGAGCCGATCAGCTTAAATTCGCCCTTGATAAGCTAAATTCCGCCTGCAGGCCCGGTTCAGCCCCCCTGGTCATGCTGGAGTATAGCGACAACCGCGACTGGGTAGATACCACGGTCAAAAAAGCGGTTGCCTCCCATTATCCAACCTGTGAAATTTTACTGCAGCCACTGTCGTTAACCTCCGGGGTTCACTTCGGCCCCGGAACATGGGCAATGGCCTTTTTACCTGAATTATTTTAGATCGAACGAATGGCCTCAGCGTTAGCGCATAGAGAAAAATTTGCCGTTGTTATTCCGGTATACAACCATGAACGGCAGATTGAAAATGTTGTCAAAAAATCTCTCCGACTGGGGGTGCCGGTTTTCGTGGTGGATGACGGCTGTTCGGACGGCAGTTGCGAAAAAATCCGGAAGTTTAAGCAAATTCATATCCTGCGTCACCCGCAAAACAGGGGCAAGGGGGCAGCCCTGATCACCGGCTTTGCCGCCGCCGCAAAAGTGGCCGACTGGGCCATTACTATTGATGCCGACGGGCAGCACAACCCGGAAGATGCCCTGCCGATGATGCGGGCCATCGGGGAACATGCGCGGCCCATCGTGGTGGGCATACGCCGGGACATGACCGGGCAAAATGTTCCCTGGACCAGTCGGTTTGGCAGAAAATTTTCCAATTTCTGGATCACCTGTTCCGGCGGGCCCCGCCTGCAGGATTCTCAAAGCGGGTTCAGGATCTATCCTCTTACGGAAACGTTGGCACTCAATGTTGCAGCCCGGCGCTTCCAGTATGAAATCGAAATCCTGGTAAAAGCCTGCTGGAAACACATCCCGGTGGTCGAAGTGCCGGTCGGGGTATGCTATGCGCCGGCCGGCGAACGGATTTCCCACTTCCGTCCGTTTGTCGATTTTTTAAGAAACACCTGCACCTTTTCGCGGCTGATCACCCGCAGACTTCTGGTGCATCCCTTCGTGGGGAAACGATAAAGGCGTTTTCGACCCAACCGTCATGAGCAAATTATTCTACACCACCACCACCGTGCTGACGAAAATCATGGGACGCTGGGTCTTTGTCCTGTTTGCCTGGTTTGTGGCCACGGGATATTTCCTGTTTTTTCCGGATCGGGTGAACAACAGTGTTCAATTGTACCGGGCCCTGTACCCGCATCGCAGCCGGCTGTTTCACCTGTGGTGTGCCTGGCGGCAGTTTCATAATTTTACGGATGTTGTTTTGGACCGCTTTGTGCTGCAGGAATCCGATGACATCACCTTTATTGACAGCGGCTGGGAGCATCTGGAACAAACACTGGCCGGCGGCCGGGGCGCCATTTTGCTCATGTCGCACATGGGCAACTGGGAGGTGGGCGCCCATCTATTAAAACGCAAGCTCAAGGGGGTCCGGCTGCTGTTGTACATGGGAGCCAAACAAAAAGAACAAATCGAACGGATTCAAAAACAAAGCCTCGTCCAAAATGACATTCGGATCGTGGCGGTGGACGAAAACGGCGGCTCCCCCCTTGATATTGTGGAGGGCATCCGGTTTGTTCAGGCCGGAGGCGTGGTTTCATTAAGCGCAGATCTGGTATGGAAAAAAGCTCAACGCACGGTCCCGGTGAAATTTTTAGGGCATGAAATCGTGCTTCCCCAGGCACCCCATGTGCTGGCCCTGGTATCGAACGCCCCCATCTTTATTTTTTTTGCCTTTCGAACCGGGAAAAATCAGTACCAATTCAGCATGTCCCGGCCCGGCTTCATTGCTCCCGTCTCCCGCGCCCAAAGAGACGAGGCCATCGGGCAGTCTGCTCAGCGATATGCCGACGCCCTGGAAGCTGCGCTGCGCAGCTATCCACTGCAGTGGTATCACTTCGAGCCATTTTTGACTGCCGGATCGAAACCCACACGCCAATCATTTGGGGTTGAACAAACCGGCAAGAAGATGTAATGTCATGCTTTATTTTCTGTTATCCAGGGACAAAAATCGACATCCATGACACGCGATGAAATAAAAACTGCGATTATCAAAATCTTCAGTGAACAGTTTGAAATCGACAACCCCGGGCTCGATGACGACCTGAGAGAGGTACACGAGTTTGACAGCATTGACGCCATTGAACTGCTACGGGAAATTGAAATTTTGCTCGACTCGGAATTGACCCGGGCTGAGAAAAAAAACGCCATGGAAATCCGGACCATCAACCAAATTCTAGATTATATTGAGGGGCTGGCACGCGCCCGGGCTTCAGGTGAGGCGACGCTCCGACAGGCATGACCATGAAATCGCGTGTAACCGCGGCAGGACAATCTACATTGACATATACCCCGGAGCTTGGAAATGGAACGCAGAGTTGTCATTACGGCCGGCAGCGCCATAACCCCCATCGGCCACAGTAAAGATGAAATTATCAGGCACCTGGTGGAAGGCGTTTCCGGGGTCCAAAAAATAAAAAAAGACGACCTGCTGTCCGGTTATATCCATTCCGGGGTGTTTGGCACCGTGGACTACCCGATCGCCTATGATTTCAAACGCCGCTATCGTAAAACCATGGGCCCGGTGTCTTATTATGCCTGCCAGGTGGCCAAAGAAGTCCTGGAAGGCTCCGGTCTGGACAACGAGTTTATCACCTCCGGCAGACTGGGGGTGGCCTTCGGTTCCACCCACGGCAGCCCCTCGGTACAACGCGAAATATACAAATCCTTTTTCAGCGGATCGCGCGCCAGTTTTTCCTCCATCGGGGCAGTGGATTATTTAAAATCCATGGTCCACACCACAGCCGTAAACATCACCAAGATGTTCGGCATCACCGGCCGGGTGCTATCCTCCTCCACGGCCTGCACCACCAGCAGCCAGTCCATCGGCTTCGGCTATGAAATGATCAGATTCGGCCGCCAGGATGCCATGCTCTGCGGCGGCGCCGACGAGTATGACACCACCACGGTGGCGGTATTTGACAACCTGCTGGCCTGCTCCACCGAATACAATGATACGCCGCATCTGACGCCACGCCCCTTTGACAAGCGCCGAGACGGCCTGGTGGTAGGTGAGGGGGGCGCTGCGGTATTGCTGGAAGAGTAT
>JAOZSC010000257.1 GCA_029939875.1 Desulfobacterales bacterium | reverse complement strand
GTCCGTCGGCTGCGGGAACTGGCCTATTTGAACAAGGGCGTTAAAATCACCATCGAGGATGAACGCTCGGATGCCAATGAAGAATTTCTCTTTAAAGGCGGGATCAAGCAGTTTGTGGAATACATCAACCGCCACAGCAGTCCCCTGCACAAACCTATTTTAGTGGAAGGTGTCAAAAACGATGTTCAAATAGAAGTGGCCATTCAGTATAATGACACCTACACCGAAAAACTTTTTTCGTTTGCCAATAATATTAACACTGTGGAAGGCGGATTTCACCTGATCGGGTTTAAGGCCGGGATCACCCGCACCATTAACCAATATGCCAACAATGGGAATTTACCGAAAAATCTGCAGGCTAAAATCACCGGCGACGATGTCAGAGAGGGGCTGACCGCCGTTATTAGTGTACGCATCAAACAGCCCCAGTTTGAAGGCCAGACCAAGACCAAACTTGGAAACAGCGAAGTAAAGGGGTTGGTGGAATCCCTGGTAAACGAGAAGTTGAGTTCTTTTTTAGAAGAAAATCCAACTGTTGCCCGAAAAATTATTGCCAAGGGCGTGGATGCGGCCCGGGTGCGCGATGCGGCCAAACGGGCGCGGGATCTTGCCCGCAGCAAGGGTGCTCTGATAGATGCCACCTTGCCGGGAAAACTGGCCGACTGCCAGTTTTCCGATCCTGCCCTGCGGGAGCTTTACATTGTGGAGGGTGATTCCGCCGGCGGTTCCGCCAAGCAGGGGAGAGACCGTAAATTTCAGGCCATTTTGCCGCTGAAAGGAAAAATATTAAATGTCGAAAAGGCGCGCTTTGACAAAATTTTGCGCAGTGAAGAAATAAAAAACATCATTACCGTTCTTGGAACCGGTGTGGGAAAAGAAGAATACAATATCGACAAGATTAAATATCACAAGGTCGTTATTATGACCGATGCGGATGTCGACGGTTCCCATATCCGTACGTTGCTATTGACGTTTTTTTTCCGGCAGATGCCCGAAGTCATAGAGAGGGGATATTTGTATATTGCCCAGCCGCCACTGTTTAAGGTGGGCAAAGGCAAGAGTGGAATATATCTCAAAGATGAAAGACAAATGGATGACTGGATTATCAAAAAGGTCTGTGATAATCGATACATTAAAACGAACGGAGATGAAAAGTCATTGTCCGGGCATCAACTGTACCTTTTTACCTGCGACTTAGCCGAATACGTAAACAGGATGTCGCGCCTGGACAAGCGCGGCATTCCGACGGAGTTGGCTGAACTTCTCATCAAAGAAGGCGTGGGGGATAAGAAATTTTTGCAGGATCAGCAACGTATGTCCCACCTGAGAGACGTGCTGATTCAAAATGGCTACCATGTTGACGAGCTGAACTGGAGTGAAGAGCGCGGTGTCTATGAAATATTCATCAACGGCTTTGATGAACGCCAGAGCCCGGAGATTGGCCTGGATTTGCTGGCCAAAACCTTTAAGCCGGTAAAAATCGGACGGGGTATGATTTATTCCTCAGATTATCAGAAATGCTGGGTGACCGCCAAAAACATTTCCCGCTATGATTTTCCGCCGTTTCGTGTTTTTAACAAAGAAAAAGAAGAACCGTCCTTTTCCGCCGGGGATAAAAAACAACTGCTGGAAATGATGCTGCAGGAAGGCAAAAAGGGCCTCAACATCCAGCGTTACAAGGGCCTAGGTGAAATGAATCCCGAACAATTGTGGAATACCACCATGAATCCGGAAAAGCGCCGCATGCTCCAGGTCAAAATCGAAGATCTGGTGGACACCGATGAAATATTTACCATTCTAATGGGTGAAGAGGTGGAGCCACGCAGGGATTTTATCCAGAGCAATGCCCTGGAAGTCAATGTGCTGGATATATAGAGTGGTTAACGGTTGTAGATTAAGTTTTATTAACCCAATCAGTCAATTAACCTAATGAACTTAATCAACTTAACCCAACCAAGTTAGCGCCATGAAAATTCATCAGATAAGTGCCCGGGACTTACCGGACCTGTGGTTTCAGGCGGTACATGATATTCTGGATCACGGCAACCGATTTGTCATCGATCGCGGGTCCTATGCCGGACAGACTCGTCTCGAATACGATTATTTCATGGGACATGTGCACTTTCCGGGCACCGTTCCACTGATTCCCGATATTCCGCCGGCCTGCGGAATTCCCAATCCCGTAGAGCACGACTACATCTACGGCGGACCCGATTACGACCGGGCTTATATTGAGTATCTGATGTCGGCGCGCAAGGAACCCGGTGAATCTTACACATACGGTGAGCGTCTGACCCGGGTCCCGTTGACCGGTGACAAATTAGCCTGGTGGGAAGAGAAAAACACCGAAATTATCGACAAGCGCGAGGTAGACGGCAAAGCGGTGTTTGAAGAAGACGGCCGGGTGTATCTAAATCAGATTGAATGGGTGATCGATACCTATCGAAAGTTCGGCCAGCGCAACAACCAACTGGTGCTTCAGGTGGCCCATCCCTCGGACCTGACACTGCTGGATCCCCCCTGTCTGCGCTCCATCGATACCCGGATCCAGGATGACAGCCTGCGCTTTTTTGTATATTTTCGTTCCTGGGATCTGTGGAACGGATTTCCGGCAAATCTTGCCGCCATTCAGAACCTCAAGGAATACATGGCTGCCGAGATCGGTGTCAAAGACGGCGAGATGATCGTGGAAAGCAAGGGACTGCACCTATACGGGTATGCTGAAGATCTTGCCAAGCTGAGGTGTTTAAAAATATAAAAAGCGAACCGCACAGCCTGGATTGTTTTTTATAGTCCGTATAACCGGCTTACGGCATACAGCAATATAAGAATGCACAGCGCCTGAAGGGTCCAGCGCCGATGCTTTGTCATGCGCCAGGGGGGCAGCAAAAAAGCGGTCATAAACCCTGAACAGACAAAAAAGGTCGTAAAAAAATGGCCATTTTGCGGTGTCCAGGCCGCAATCAGGGCAACCAGGGCGACATAAAAGGACAGTGCCAGGGCCACGGACTTCAGACGCCGGGGTCCCCGCAGCAGGGCAAATCCCACTGCCGGCACAATCAGCAGCACCCCCAGGGGACCGAACCAGGAATGGATGCTGTCGGGTCGCCATGAAATCACAAAAGGTGCTGCCAATCCCTTGTTGTCTATCAGCGGGTGGATGAAATTATCATAGACTGCCTGCAGCATCCCGATCCAGCTGAATCCGAACACCCACTGAAAAAAATGCTCCACCGGCAGGGTGAAATGAACAATTTGCAGCCCGTAGCGCACCAGGTTTCCCACCCATCCCAAGAGCCCGTCCAGATTAAAGACCAAGGCCGTGCCCGGCGGGCCCCCCACCCAATTTTTTCCGTACAGCAAGTTGGTGCCGAAAATCAATACCTGTGAAAATACAATCGCCGGAACCAGGGCGGCAAAAACTGCGCCGGTATTTTTGCGCACCAAAAACTGCCATGTAACCCCACCGTGGCGCCGGTAGAGCACCAGGGCGCCCAGGACCAGTAAAACAGACGGCAGCACCAGGCACAGTTTTTCACCGGAGATGGTAAATAAAATTCCCAAAATCAGCATCAACAGGTCTATGATGTTGGGCTGTTCCACCGTGCGGTACAGGGCCAGGATACAGAAAAGTGCTGTTGCGGCTGGCAAAATTTCGCTACCCGCTGAAGCGGCGTGATAGACCAGCCGGGGCATGCTGATCACCACCAGTACCACCGTGACAGCCGCCGGGGGCCAGGCATAGCGCCGGGCCAGTGCATAGGTGCCAAAAGCGATGGAAACATAGGACAACCAGCCGATCAGGCCCACAGCCCAGGGTGAACCGAGGGCTGTAAAGTAGAGCGGCAATATCGTTACGTTCACGGGCCACAGCGCGCCCGTGGTATCAGTAGAAAAATGGGAAGACAGCGGATTGATGATTGGCCCGGATGCCGGGTCAGGCGGCAAAAAATCCGGTAAGGGGCCTTGCAGTGCCAGGACCGCCAGCAACGCCCATCCGGCAGCCAGCCCGGTGGTGGCCACCGGATGGGCGGCCATGAAAGCCATGATCGCCTTTCGTGAGATGCCCATGTAAGCGCGCAGGCGATACACCACAATGACGGCCGCCAACCCCACAACGGGCAGCGCCCAGATGGCAAAACGAAACATACCGGTCAGTAAAAACACCTGCAGTAGAAATGAAAGGCACATGAATGCGGCGATGGGAGCATAGGCCGCAGCTTCGGCCAGTGTGTTGCCCGCCCGGCGAAACAGCAAAAAGGCGGCCAGACAAAGCACACCGATTTGCGCCAACCCCGATGCTGCACTAATTGCACTCATAAGCCTAGCCAGGATAAACAGGAAAAGTTGCCACAAAGGTCCAAAGACACACAAAAAATCCGGTTTGCTGAAATTTATTTTTGTGTCTTGGTGGCGAAACAGTTTTGTCACAAAAAGACACTAAGAAAAACCATTCACCCTTTCGTCCGATTCAGCGGAAGATTTTTGTTGTTTTTTCGCCGCTTCTTTTTGTTTCAAGTAATTTACAATTTCAATCTGGTAATCGCGCATTGCCGTGGCAAGCCGTAGGCATTCCGGGCAATAGATTTTGCGGCGTAAAAAACCGTGTACATTGTTTTGATGGTGATACCACTCGGGGTAGGGAGATGCCCTGCAGAATTTTTTGCCACCATACTCGGCAATCGGACAACCCGTGCAGATCAGCGGGTAGAAAATGCGGCATGGCGGACAGTCC
>JAOZSC010000256.1 GCA_029939875.1 Desulfobacterales bacterium | reverse complement strand
CCGACCGCATTCTGGCCATCAATTTCGGACGGCCCATCACCGAGGGCACACCGCAAGAAGTTCAAAAGCATCCCGAGGTGCTCAAAGCTTACTTGGGGGAAGAAGAGTAGGAATGGCCGCATTACTCGAAATAAAAAATATCGAAACCTATTACGACCTGATTTATGCCATCCGGGGAGCCTCCCTGACCGTTGAAGAAGGGACCATTACGGCCATCCTGGGAACCAACGGCGCCGGCAAGTCGACCATCTTAAAGACTGTCATGGGCCTCATTGAAGACCAGCCGGACAAGGGCAGCATTGAATTTTTGGGCAAGCGTATCGATGGCAAAGACACCGATGCGATTGTGCGCATGGGCATCACCCTGGTGCCGGAAGGCCGGGAAGTTTTCGAGGAGCTTTCGATAAAAGAAAATCTTCTCATGGGAGCCTATACCCGCAGTGACAAAAGCGGTATCAACGAAGATTTCAAGCGGGTGTTCCATTATTTCCCGATTCTCAAAGATCGCATCAACCAGTGGGCCGGCACCCTTTCCGGCGGTGAACAGCAGATGCTGGCCATCGGCCGCGCCCTGATGAGCCGGCCCAGGCTGTTGTTTCTCGATGAGCCCTCCCTGGGGCTTTCTCCCATACTGGTAAAAGAAATTTTTGAAATCATCAAGACCATCCACGCCCAGGGGGTGACCATCCTGCTGGTGGAACAAAATGCCCGCATGGCCCTGTCCATTGCCGATGTGGGGCTGATTTTGGAAAACGGACGGTTTGTCATGAAAGGCAACGCCGCCGAGTTGATGGAAGACAAGGATGTCAAAGAGTTTTACATGGGCGTACGTTCAGAGGCTTCGCTGAAGGGGTATCAACGGTGGAAGCGCAAGAAAGCCTGGAGATAAAATCTACCCGTTTCAAACCAATTTTAACCAAATAATCAAAAAAAGCTACCCTGATTATAGCGAATTATAGCTTCTATCAGTGCCGCGGAATTGGAATAGCGGATAAAAGAGGTGGATATTGATGGCAGTCAATTCAAATCAAACCGTTCCGGGACGGTTCACCGAAGCCGTTGCCCGCTGGGGCGACAGGGCGGCCATGCGCAAAAAAGAATATGGCCTCTGGTGTGACATTTCCTGGAACGAATACTACCGGAATGTTAAACATGTCGCCTGCGCCCTGATGTCCATGGGCCTTGAAAAGGGCGATAACGCGGCGATCATCGGGGATAACTGCCCCGAATGGGTGTACGCCGATGTCGGGATTCAATGTTGCGGGGCGGCGGCCACCGGTGTTTATTCCACCAATGCCTGGCCCCAGGTGGAATATGTTGCCAACAATTCGGAAGCGAAATTTTTATTTGTTGAAAATGAAGAACAGCTCGACAAATGGCTGCATTTTAAAGACAAGGCGCCGGCCCTGATCAAGGTCATTGTCTGGGACACGGAGGGGTTGCGGCAGTTTCAAGATCCGATGGTCATGACCTTCGATGAATTGCTTAAGATGGGACAAAAAACGGCCGATGAAGATTCGCACCTGTTTCAGCGGCGGATTGCGCAAATCGCACCCGATGATCTTTCGGTGCTGATATACACCTCCGGCACCACCGGCCCTCCCAAGGGCGCCATGTTGACCCACAGCAACTGCCTGTGGATGGGAGAGGCCATCACCTCGAACAATCCCATGTTCGGAACCGATGAGATCATGTCCTTTCTGCCGTTGTGCCACATTTTCGAGCAGCTGTTTACAGTGCTGGGACATATCACCGTCGGGCATGTCGTCAATTTTATCGAACGACCGGACACGGTGACCGACAATATGATCGAAATTTCGCCCACCGTCGGCCATGCGGTGCCGCGAATTTGGGAAAAATACTATTCCGCCATCATGATCAGAATGGCCGATGCCACCTGGTTCAAACGGCTGATTTTTTTCAGCGCTTTTAAAATCGGCAAAAAAAGGGCAAGCCTGAAAATGGATTTTAAACCGGTGCCCTTTTACCTGGAAATCCTATACAGGCTGGCACACTTTACCGTGTTGCGAAAACTCAAGGAACGCATGGGTTTTGACCGTATCCGGATCGCATATTCCGGAGCCGCACCGATTTCCCCCGATATCCTTCTTTTTTTTCAATCCATCGGGGTCAACTTGATTGAAGGTTACGGCCAGACGGAAGGGACGGGGGTTACCACCACGTCCAGGCCCGGTCAGGTAAAATTCGGTACGGTGGGAGTGCCGCTGGATGGTGTTGAGATCAAAATTGCCGATGATGGTGAAATCCTGGTGAAGTCTCCGGGGGTATTCAAGGGTTACTTCAAAAATTCCGAGGCCACCGCCGAAACCATTGTTGACGGCTGGCTGTATTCCGGGGATGTGGGGGAAATTGACGCAGACGGTTATTTGAAAATTACCGACCGCAAAAAAGACATCATCGTCACGGCGGGCGGCAAGAATATCACCCCCCAGTACATTGAAAACAAGCTCAAGGCCAGCCTTTACATCAATGATGCGGTGGTTATCGGCGACCGCCGTAAATACCTCACCTGCCTGATCATGATCGATGAAGACAATGTCGTCAAATACGCCCAGGATCACAAGATTCAGTTTTCAACCTATAAAGATCTGACCCAGCATCCCGAGATCAACCAGCTGATCCAATCAGAGATCAACTCCGTCAACCAGGGCCTGGCCCGGGTCGAACAGCCCAAGAAGTTTACCATCCTGCCCAAAAAGCTCTACGAAGAAGACGGCGAGGTCACCCCCACCATGAAGGTCAAGCGCAATTTTGTCAATAAAGCCTTCAGCGACCTGATCGAAGCCATGTACTAGGGCGCATAGCGCATGGGGCAGGGCGCAGAGGGCATGGCGCCGGGTGTTGGGGAAGCGTCAAAAAAAGAAAAGGGGTTACAGACAATTCTGTAACCCCTTGATTTTTATGGTAGGCACGCGGAGATTTGAACTCCGGACTTCTACCGTGTCAGGGTAGCGCTCTCCCCCTGAGCTACGTGCCTATAACCCTGATTGATCGGACTCAAGTAGCACCGGCCGCATTGCCTGTCAAGAAAAATTCGCCACAGCTTCCATGTCAGCTTTTCTAACCCGCTATCAGCTCGATTTTTATCGTGCCCCGGGTGACCTCGAAAATATTGATGCCGAAGGTTTCAAAATTTTGCAGCATCAAAGCGGCCGCAAGATCTTTGGCCTTGCCCTTGTATTCCACCAGCAGAGTGGCTTCGTTGGGTTCTATTTCCTTTACCCGGATGCCCTGTACACCGGAAATGGTATTGAGCTTTTTGCGAAATTTGACGTAACTGGCAAGGTTGCTTGTGCCCCGAATGAGCATCTGCACCACGGCGGGTCGACTGGCTTGCTTTTGCCAGACGACGGTCAGCTCCTCGGCCAGCACGCGTCCTGCAAGCGCCCCGACATCCTCGAGGGCTTCGCGGCTTCCGATGATGTCGTCTTCATTGACGGCCGTGGCTGTACGAGTGAAGCTTAACAGCGGCTCAGTGGAATCGACCCGAATGACCCGGCCGCTGACTGTACCATTAAAGGATTTCATCTCCGAGCCCATGACATTGGTGGAAAGCCTGGCAATGGCAGTGCCCAGGATGACCACATCAGCCTGCAGGCGGGAGCCGAGTTCAACCGCTTGCTGATCCGTCAGATCCGGTTGATCGTAGGTTTCCCAGTTGAGCAGAGGGCGGTTGCGCATGGTGCTGGTTTCGATGATCACAAAACCGGCCTCCTGCAGCTGAGCGGACATGGCCGTGGCGGCCAGGGATTGAAAACCCGGCCCCTGCTGGTCCCACCAGAATCCGGGTGACATCTGCATTAAATCCTGTTCGGCGATCAGGAGCAGTACCCGGGGCAGGGTTTTTTGGGATTTCAAGACTCCGGCGGCGCTCAGCCGCTTTGAAATGTTGTCCCCCGAGACAGTGGCCTGGACCACGACACGATATGCTTTTCCCGAGGAAGCTTCTGTCAGAACTTTATAGTCCTGGATATAGGTGCTCGTCTGGTCAAACAGCAGCTCATTGAGCTGAGAGAAATTTTCCACCACCGCGTCGGTCTGCAAAAGCTCTGCGGTCATTAATGCCACGGCCGTAACGAGGCTGTCGGAGATCGCCTTTTGTCTGGCACCGGAAACATTGGTACCGCGCACGGTTGCCGTTCCGATCACAACAAATGTTTTGGTTTTGGCAGCCTGCTGAGCCGCCACCGGGTTTGAGATCATCAGGCCCAAGGTGAGGCCGAAAAGCAAGAATTTCAATCCGTGGCATCGGGTAGAAAATGTCCGCATGTTATGTGACTCCGGTATGGGGTGAGTTCTTAACTATTCAATAAACGAAAAAGATTTCAGAATCAAGAGATAAGAACTATACGCGGCGGGCCAGCGCATAGTCGGCGATATCCAGCATGGTTTCCTTTGCCCGGGAGGATTTAAAAATCGAGAGGGAATTTTTGGCCAGGTCGATATAGTCCTGCGCCGTTTTTTCCGTGTAGGCCAACCCGCCGTGTTTTTCCAGCAGTGCAACGAAGGTTTTGAAATCCCCTTCGGAAAAGGACGGATCCTGGATGATTTGAACCATCCGGCGTCGGTCATCGGGCGGGGCCTGCTTCAATGCGTGGATGACCGGCAAAGTCATTTTGCCCTCCCGGAGATCGGCGCCCACCTCCTTGCCGAAATCAGCGGTCTCAAGGGTATAGTCCAGCAGGTCATCGGTAATCTGAAAAGCAATCCCCAGGT
>JAOZSC010000255.1 GCA_029939875.1 Desulfobacterales bacterium | reverse complement strand
CGGCACTTGTTCCTGAAGGGGCGGCGGCATGGATGGCGTGTACGGTGGAAAGCAGCGAGAAAATCAGTGGCTACCGGATCTTTATCGGCCGTGTGGTGGAGCAAGAAGATACGGGAAAACCTCCTTTGGTCTGGCACCAGAATGCTTTTTTTGATTTGACGCCGGCATAATGGAAGGCGGAAGTCGGAATGCGGAAGTGGGAAGGTGGAAGGCGGATAACCGAACACAAACTCGAGGCATTCATGGAAAAAAACAACTGCATCGCTGTATTGGGGACGTTTGATTCCAAAGCTGAAGAACACGTCTTTTTAAAGCAGCAAATTGAGCAAAGGGGTTTGCAGGTTCTGACGATCAATGTGGGCACCCGGTCGCCCTCTCCGGTTGAGGTAGACCTGGACTTGTTTGATTTTATTATAAAAAATGACCGGACAGCTTCGACAGACCGTGACCAGATCATTGGCGCCATGCTCAAGGAAGCCAAAACCCAGATTAAGCGACTTTATGCCGATGGTAAAATATGCGGCATCCTGTCCGCCGGCGGCGGCACCGGGACCTATATCTGCACCACCATCATGCGGGAGCTGCCCCTGGGGGTTGCGAAAGTAATGGTTTCCACCGTGGCCTCGCGTAATATGGCCGATATCGTGGCTACCAAGGATATTACCATGATGCACAGTGTCGCCGACCTGCTGGGCGTCAACAGCATCTCCGGCAGTATTCTGGACAAGGCCGCTGCTGCCGTCTGCGGCATGGTTCAAAGCCAATGGCGGCCGGCCGAGAAAAAAAAGCGCATTGCCCTGCCCTTTTTCGGTTTCATCACGGCCGGCGCCGAGGCCACCCGCCGGGCCCTGGAAACGCTGGGCTATGAGGTCATCGCCTTTCATGCCAACGGCACCGGCGGCATGGCCATGGAAGAGTTGGCCGCAGAGGGATATTTTGACGGCATCCTGGACCTGGCGACCCATGAACTGGCCGACGCTTTACTGAATGGTTATTGCCGCGGAATCGGACCCCAGCGATACGAACCGGTGGCCGGCAGAAAAATTCCCCGGCTCGTGGTGCCGGGGGGTCTGGACTGTGCGGTGCTGGAATTTACCCGCCAAAACGTCCCCGAACAGTTTAAAGACCGCAAAATCTTTTTCTACGATTTTCGCTCCGCCATCCGTCTCAATATTGAAGAAACCACGATCCTGGCCGATCAGCTGGTGCAAAAATTGAATCGTGACCCGAGCCAGGTTAAAGTTTTGATCCCCACCGACGGTTGGTCCGAGGCCGACCGTGAAGGTGGTCCCCTGTATGATCCGGACATCAGCAACGTACTCACCGCCCGGCTCAAAGATACTCTGGATTCCCGCATCGAGGTCATCCAGGTCGACCATCACATTAACGATTCCGAGTTTGCCGCGGTTGCAGCTAATTTGATGAATGAAATGATACAAACCAGACTTGACAATTCATTCAATCGATATTAGTCTAGTCTCAGACTAGTCTAAGGAGGTTGATCATGGAAACTGTTGGTGCCTACCATGCGAAGACTCATCTGCCCCGGTTGATAGACCGCGTGCAGAAGGGGGAACGTATAACCATCACAAAACACGGGGTTCCGGTGGCGGTGTTGCAACCCCTTGATCCTAAAAAAAATGTTGATCTAAAATCAGTTATTGCCGAACTGTGCAAATTTCGGGACCGACACAGTCTCGGGGAACTTTCAATCCGTGAAATGATTGAAGAAGGCAGACGATGATGATCAAACATTTTGTTATCGACAATTCTGTCGTCATGTCATGGTGCTTCAAAGATGAAACCAACAAATATGCCGAGGCCATTTTGCACAGGCTTTCCGAGGCCACTGCTTTCGTGCCGTCGATTTGGCCTTTAGAAGTCGTCAATGTGCTGCTTGTGGCAGAACGCAAAAAGCGTCTTAGCGAGGCAGATAGTGCACGATTCATAACCTTGCTGACTCAGCTTCCGATTGTCCTGGAAGCTGATCACCCCGAAAGTTCGATGAGAGAGCTTTTAATCTTTGCCAGAGCGAATAACCTTTCGAGCTATGATGCATCATATTTAGACCTTGCAATGAAAAGTGGTTATCCCATAGCCACGTTGGACACCAAATTGATCCGGGCTGCCAGAAAAATTGATGTTCAAATTGTACCGGCCTGAAAAATTGTTGAACCTTAATTGATTAGGGTTGAACCGACCTTTGAACCCAAGCCCGCAAGACGCAGTCTCAAACCTGGCACCGATCAGTTTGGATATAAATATGTCAAGGAGGTCTTAGATGGATCATTCAGCACCCGCGCTGATCGTCGCTACCATGGACACAAAGGGCCAGGAGGCTTCGTACATTGCAGACTGTCTGAAAGCGCAAGACATTGCAGTGATCCTTATGGATGCCGGCATTCGGGGGGGCAGCCCGATTGCGGTGGACATCACCCGCGAGCAGGTCGCCCGGGCCGGCGGCAGCGCACTGGAAAAAGTGCAAAACCTGGGACATGAAGGCAAGGCTCTCGAAGTCATGACCAACGGCGCCATTGAGTGCGCCCTTGAGTTACACCGTCAAAACCAGGTTCAGGGCATCATCGGCCTGGGAGGTTCCATGGGCACCACCCTGGGCAGCGCGGTTATGCGCAGCTTTGCCGTCGGTTTTCCCAAGGTCATGATATCCACCATGGCTTCCCGCGACACCCGGGCATTTGTGGGAACCAAAGATATTCTCATGCTGCATTCGGTCTGTGATCTTTCCGGGCTCAACCGCATCACCCGCAAGGTCCTGCGCAACGGCGCTCTGGCTCTGGCGGGCATGCTGCGGGTGGCACCCCCTGTGGAGGAGCAAATCAAAAAGCCCCTTGTGTTTATCTCCACTCTCGGCACCACGGAAGCCTGCGTCCAGCAGGTGCGCAAAGCTCTGGAGGAAAAAAACAACGAGGTCGTTATTTTTCACACCGTGGGCTCCGGTGGAAAGGCCATGGAAGAATTGATGGGACCGGAAAAAATTTCAACCCTGGTGGATTTATCGCTGCATGAAATTGCGGATCATCACTTCGGCGGCGACTACGACGCAGGTGCACAGCGCGGCACAACCGCCC
Source organism: Desulfobacterales bacterium (assembly GCA_029939875.1). GTDB lineage: Bacteria > Desulfobacterota > Desulfobacteria > Desulfobacterales > JAFDCJ01 > JAFDCJ01. The sequence continues at coordinate 1,659 of JAOZSC010000255.1, read as the reverse complement.
TGGATATGGGCATCCCCACCCTGCTGGTTCCCGGCAACATCGATTTTCTGGTCACCGGCCCCCTGGAAACCGCCCTCCGTCAATTCCCGGATCGACCGTACCACGTGCACAATGCCGCCATCACCGTGGTGCGAACCAGCCGCGAAGAAATTAGGTATCTAGCCAGGATCATCGCCAGCTTGTGCAATCGCGCCGCCGGCCCCTGCAGGCTCCTGATACCGCTGAAGGGTTTCTCTGCGTTCGATCATGAGCAAGGCCCCCTGCATGATCCGGAGGCACCTGAGATTTTTATAAAAATTCTTCAGAAACACCTTGATGACAAATCCAGCCTGAAGACTTTGCCTTTACACATCAATGATTCGCAATTTGCCCAGGCAATCATAGATATGTCTTACCAAATCAATTCGGATATTGCGTAATATGACTTGGCTGTCTGCGACATACCCGTTGCGCCTTCATGGGTCAGCAAACCTCTATTTTTACCGCCTTTTTATGCCAATTTTTGACGATATCGATTATGCTGCGGACATAAGCACACTCACAACGAGCGGAGCATTTATCTAACTGATCCTGGTACAGACAATATCCTGGACAATCATCGCTTCCGGTGGCCCGTTCATGGAAAATCGGGCCTTCATACAACCCGTTGAAATATCTCACGGACAAAGAAAGAGTCGCCCCACACGCGTGACTGAAAAGAAAGGTCCCGGCTGTAAGATCATCAAAGTTGACCTGATACCCGACGATTTCTATACTCGGGTCCTCTAAAAATTCCTTACGGGCAAACCACTTATTGCCACATGCCAAACATTCTTTAAAAATGGTCATTGCGCAAATATCCGTTCAAAATGCATTGCTCATTTCCAGCGGAGTCCTGGAATGGATATTTTTTTAATATTTGGAAGGATTATCAATAAAAATAAATAAAAAGTGCCCAGCAATGCCGACAAAGACTCAGACATTTTAGACTTCATTTCTCTAAACTTCTCTCTTTTTCTCTAAAAAAGGCACAATTGCAGCCATTAAACTACAGCATATATAAGAAAACCTCCGAATAAAATTGCCAATAATCCACCTATACGCCCAAAGGAAGGTGCAACGCTAAGGGCCCAAGACATTAAACGCTTGAAATTAGTACGGCCCATAATTCCCAAAACGGATGCAGCAACGATCGAAATCCATCCTAAGATTGAAATCGCTGTCGGATATCTTGACTCTGGCGCGTACATCATTAAAGCTACACCTAAAATGACTCTCACAACGACTGCTAAAAGATGCAGACTTAACGACTCCAATTTCCTGCGAAGCAGACCAAATATCGTTCCAGGGTTAATCACAGTTATGATGCCCGCCACGATAGTAGCGATGGCAAATAGCATAATTATATAATTCACTGGTTAGCCTCATTAAAGAAATCAATAAGGATATAGATATCATCCTACCGGAAACAGTTTTACCAGATATCACGCTGCTACAGATTTATTGAAATTATCCCTTTCTGACACCCCTTGTGATATCTAATGGTTTCGGACCTGGATTTGATATCCCCCAATCTTTATGTATCTTGCCACTGTACGTAATTCGACAGTTATCGAAATCTATAGTGATATAATTCGAGTATCACACGGTTTTGATGGTTGTCAAATGCTGGAATACATA
>JAOZSC010000254.1 GCA_029939875.1 Desulfobacterales bacterium | reverse complement strand
TCGATTCGGCCGGTGGCGCTGTGGAACTGGCCATCGGGCTGGTGGGGGTGATGGCCCTTTTCCTGGTACCGCTGCCCATGGAAGATGCCGGTGTTTCACTGCCGGATTCCGCTGCTGACCGTCAGAAGGAACTGCCACCGGAAGAAGCCTCAACAGGCTATCCCCTGTGGGTCAGCCTGACCGCTCTGGGGGGCCTGATGGCCTTGATACCCATGGCTGTGGTATACGGGCGGATCGTCTCACCCTGGATTCTGCCCTTGCTGATGGTCGGGTTTCTCGGCTTTGGTTTGCTGCGCCGGGTGAGCATTTACGAGGTGTTCGTGGAAGGCGCTAAAGACGGATTCCAGGTGGCGCTGCGCATTATCCCCTTCCTGGTGGCCATCCTGGTGGCGGTGGGCATGCTGCGGGCCAGCGGCGCGCTGGGCGCTATTGTCGGCGCCCTGGGCAGCGTCACCGGCCGCTTCGGCCTGCCTGCCGAGGCGCTTCCCATGGCCCTGATGCGACCGCTGTCCGGATCGGGGGCATACGGGATTCTGGCATCAATCATCAACGATCCGGCCATCGGGCCGGACAGCTACACCGGCTACCTGGTGTCCACCCTGCAGGGATCGACTGAAACCACGTTTTACGTCATGGCGGTCTATTTCGGGGCGGTTCAGGTGCGCCGCATCCGCCACAGCCTGGCCGCCGCCCTGACCGCCGATGTGGCCGGTGTGATTTTTGCCGTCCTGGCGTGCATGTTCTTTCTGCGGTACTAGTGCTGTCTATTATTACGGCAGGGGCACGGGTTGCGGCACTTTTACCTGGCGCGGATCGGTGACGTGCGGGGTGGTGAAAAAACGATCGGTTTGGTACATGATGTAGTTAAGTGTGTGATCCAGCTGCTGCCGGTAGGCCTCGCATTGTTGGCGGGACGCATCGGCCGGCACCATAATGGAATTTTGCGCATACAGGGCCACAATGCGGGCAAATGGTTTGGGGATGATGGTCCGATCCCAGCTGTTCAGTTGCCAGCAGCGGTCCGCACTCCAGATGACCGGGATAATCGGAAGTCCGGTTCTTTTGGCCAGATAGATGATTCCGGGTTTGGAAACAAAACGCGGTCCCCGGGGGGCGTCGGCTACCAGGCCGCCTTTATAGCCCTGACCGACGAGGGCCGCCATTTCGCGAAAGGCCTGCCTGCCGCCCCTTGAGGAGGACCCCCGGGCGGTAATCCATCCGAAGCGTCTGGCCGCCTGGGCGGCCAGTTCCCCGTCCTGGCTGGCGCTGGCAATGGATACGACGTTCTGGTTGCGGTACCAGTAGATGACAAAAAAAAGCCCCCGGTGCCAGCTGGCGTAAAGAAGTCCCCTGCCGGGATTTTGCCGCAGATAGGCGTGTTCAATTTCGCGGCCGAACTCGGTGACCCGGCAGGTGCTCATCCACAGGGTGGCCACCAGTTTCGCAAGCCAGCCGAAGGCATAAAAACCTGCCCGTTTGCCCAGGTCCATCGGTAGAATAGCTCCTCCTGAAAATTATGTCATTGTGGTACCGATTTTGCATCTTTAGAAAAATGTCAGCGCTGTAAGATCTTACCTTACCCTGCGACAATAGGTTTGACAAGTGGTTTCGGCAGAGGGAAATAAAGTGTCGATGCATGGAAAACAAAATAATTTAAAATTATAACAGCAGGTTGCTCTTTTACAATATTAACTGCACCGATGATGCCCCGGGATGAGGATTCTTGCCGCAGCGAGCATTTAAATCCAGCCCGGCGGGAAAAGCGTCATTTTAACGTCGGGGGATACTTTGGGACCCAGCTTTTATCTTCTTTGAAAGGTTGAAGCTTGCCATTATAATGATTAAGATCTAGGTAGTAAACTGACGGGTATCACTGGGATTCAGGGGGTTATGAAAGTCTGAAGCGGTGTGAGTGTCGCCGGATGCCGGCTTTGAGGTAACGGTTTCGCCGGCGCAACCTCGAAAGTAACGGTTGCCGGGGTGCCGCCGGCCGGCATCGCCGACAGGGATAGGGCCGCAAGGCCGTCGTAAAAAAAGAGATGGCCGGAAATCAACCAATCAAATTATGGGAGAGGGATGAAAATGCCTAGTAATTCCAACACACTCCAGCACCATTTGGCCGAAGTTAAAGCAGGCCGCCGCTGCTTTGAAAATGCGTTTCAGGCCGTCACCCGCATGATCCTGAAAAGCAACATCGAAAAGGTAGTGGTAAACGGAAAAACTACCTATGATTTCAGCATCTTCCGCCAGGGTCCCAAGCATGTGATCGGCATGTATGATGAAATCAACAGCTTTGTCTCTTACGTTAAGGATGCTGCCGAAGGCGGTTCATCAAAAGAGATGGCCTTTGTGTTGGTGGGAGAGCCGGGAAACGGCAAAACGTTTCTCGTCGAATTTCTGGCCGCGTGCTACCGCCATTTTTTATCCGAGGAGCAAAACCGCAAGTATACCTTCCGATTTTTGAGCATGGACAAACTGGGAAATTACGGCAGGATCAAGACCATTGAGTCCCAGACCTATGAAGACCCCATGATACTGGCGATGAACCTGTTTGAAGATCCGGATAAAAATCGGGAGTACCTGGCCGGCAAAATCGGGTTTTCCGATAAACAGATTGAAAATGCGTATGAAAACTATCGGCCCCTGGGAGCCTGCAGCGGATATATCTGGTATGACATCGCCAACTTCACCGGCGGCAAGATCGAAGACATGCTCAAACATGTCGAAATTATTCCGGTGCCGTTGATTGAAAGCCTGGGTACGGTGACCGGAAAATATCCGGCCAAGGACAAAATTACCTCTTCCTCGGTGGACTTGCTGGGCGAAGAGTCGATTCAACGACTGCTGCACATTACCGATACCAACAATCCCTACCGCTTTGATCTGCGGCGCGGAGCATTGGCCCGGGTAGCGGGCGGTGGGATTCATTTTGCCGACGAAATATACAAGAATAAAAGGGACCTGGTCCAAGTCTATCTGGGAGTCATCCAGAACCGCAGCATCGAAATCGACGGGTACAAGTGGCCCATTGACACCCTGATCGTTGCCACCAGCAACAACTCCGAATTTCACCGTTTTCTGTCCGAAAAAGAAGAAGCCCCGATTGTTGACCGCTGCCGGATTTGCTACGTATCGCACAACACCAACTACAAACTGCAAAAAAACCTCACCGGTTACGCCATTGGCAGTGAAGCCCGTACCACTTTGACCCACGAGGAACTGCACCAGGATCCCAATCTGAACTATGCGGCCTCGGTGGCGGTGGTGTTGTCGCGCCTGCCTCGTTCCGAAAAATTAACCCCGGTGGAAACCATGAAGCTGGCGGCCGGCGAGGTGGCCGGCGAAAAGAGCATCAAAACCCTGGCTGAAGTTATTGACACGCTCAACCAGGATCCTGAAATCATTAATCGCTTCGGCCAGAAGGGGTTGGGACAGCGCAACCTCGGGCGAGCGGTCCAGCTTTTAATCGAAAGCTCGGAGACCAACGAGGGCCAGTGCATGTTCGCCTATGATATCTTCAGGGCCCTGGAACGCATCATCCTGGACTATGTTACCGAGGCCAATGACCGGACCAAATACCTGGACGATCTCAAGACCGCCAAAGGCCTGTATCGCGAACGCATCATGACGGAAATGTTCAATGCTTACATGGATGAGCCGTTTGCCATTCGAAAAGATGTGATGAATTACGTGAATATGATCATCGGCATCGATGCTGAAAACCTGGGGCCTGATAAAATGTGGAAGTACAAGGACCCGCAAACCAGCGAACTCAAAGCGCTAAAGATTGACGAGCGTTACATCAACAGCGTCGAGGAGCGACTGGGCCTTAAGACCGAAGAGCAACGGGACTCGTTTCGCACCTCCATCCGCAAAATTTATGGCCAGAAGATATCCGTTGATCCGGAATACGATTTTATGGATAACCTGGAGCTGGTCAAAGCCGTCACCGACGTGCGGCTCAAGTCCGATATCGCCGGTGCCGGTAGTCTGATCGGCGCTTTGGCAAACCGGACCAACGAAGAAAACCAGAAGCTGTACGATCGCATGATCAGCACCATGCTGGAAAAATTGGGGTACTGTAAGACCTGCGCCCAGAAGACCATTGAGTATTTCTGCACGCAGGAAGATGAGAAATAGAAGCAATGAAAACCAAACTCACCCATCTTTATCGGAAGCTCAAAAAAAAAGGACTGTCTCCCGAACGGGAGCAAAAGATTCTTTTCGAGCTCAACGATGCCGGTACCCACGATCTGCCCGAAGCCGATCCGTCACCAGACGACAAGCAGGCATTTTTTCCGATACGGCACAGTTTCTATGATTATCACGATCTGCTGGATCTGCAGGGACTGACCGCCATGCAGTTTGCCCCCAATGTGAGCATCCGTTCCATCGATGAGCTTCTCGAACGCGACAAGCAAAGGGAAAAAGACGGGTTCCCACGCAAGATTAATGTGGGTCGCCTGATCAAACCTGGCAAAAGCGGCAAGAACAAGGTGGTCATCGTGCCGTCGACGGTGGAAGAAAAGTTTTTGCACGACACCTCCTTTCGCACGGAAGAAGAACAGGGCAGCGGGGGATCCGGTGACGGCGAAGAAGGCGAGGTGATCGGCGAGCAGCCGGTGCGGGCGCCGGACCAGCAGGGTGGGGCCGGACCCGGGCAAGGCGAAGGCGGCCAGCTTGAAATGGAGTCCAGCGCCTCTGACCTGGGCAAGATACTCACCGAAAAAGTTGAATTGCCCAACCTCAGAGA
>JAOZSC010000253.1 GCA_029939875.1 Desulfobacterales bacterium | reverse complement strand
GCGGTGAAACGGTGGCGCCGGTCACCCCCACCTGGCAGTTGTAGTCCAGCCATCCCCGGTCACAGACAATGCGGGAGCCGGCCACCGCGGATTTGGCGAACAGCGACGCCAGTTTTCGGATGATTTGCAGGTTGTCCTTTTCACCGATCCCCTGGCCGGCGGCAATGATGACGTCGGCCTCGGTGATGCCCGCTGTGTCCATATGGCTTTGTTTCACCCCCAGCGATTTTGAGCGGGAGGGTTCAAGTGCCATGGATCTAACGGTCACCGTGCCGCCCCCGGGGTTTTGGGGGGAGTCGAATTTGAAGACGCCTGGCTGGACTGTCAGGACGGTGGTCTCGGTCGAAGGGCAGACCCGGGCGGCAATTTTACCGCCATAAAGCGGACGTACAAAACACGTTGCTGATTCGTCTTGGCATATATCTTCGATGCCGCTGATGCAGGTCGCCTTTAACGCCACTGCCAGCGCCGGTGCATAGTCTGCGCCCTGGGACGTATGGGGGATGCACACGTAGGCCGGGTGAAGATCCGGCAGCAGTCTGCCAAGCGCGGTTACATACATTTCAGTGTTGTAGGTGGCCATCGCTGAAAGTTGGATCGCCGTCACGTCACAGCCGGAAATTTGCGCAATCCTGCTGGCAGGCTTTTTTACATCCGTTCCCAGGATAACCACCCTGACAGTCGCCTTTTCGGCATGCGGCAGCATTCGAGCCAGGGAAATGGTTTCATACGTAACGGGCTTGACCCGGCTGTCCGCATATTCGGCAATGACGATGATGTTTTTATTCATTATGATTCCAGCAAGGCACGTGAGCGCAAAATATCGACCAGTTGAGCGGCCTTTTCCGGTCCGGTGCCCGATAACACCTTGGCAGCGCGGGTTTTTTGCGGGTAGCGTACTTCAATAACGGTTTCCAGAGATGGGGGCACACCCAGATCTGAAGTGTCTATGGTTTCAAGATCCTGTTGGTTGGCTCGCAGCAGATTGGAAAGGGAAGGGTAACGCGGTGTGTTGATGCCAGATTGGACAGTTAACACGGCTGGCAGCACCAGCTCCAACATGTCCCGGCTGCCCCCGTCGATTTCCCGTTCGACGGTGACTGACTTTTTGTCAGGCGCTATTTTTTCAGAGACAACGGCCGTGGCCCAGGGCAGGGCCAGCCGGGCAGCTACCATCGGGCCGACCTGCCCCTGCATGTTGTCTTCAGACATGGCGCCTGTCAAAATAAGGCTGTAATGTTGATCCCCGACATATTCGGCGATCAGGACCGCAATTTCAGATGAACCCAGGTAGCTTTCGCCCGCGCAGACAATGTGAAAACCCTCGTCGGCGCCCATCCCCACACTGCGCCGGATTACCTCGGAGCAACGCTCGGGTCCCACCGTGATGGCATGGATGGAGACGGCGGAAAAGGCCTCCTTTATCCGCACCGCTTCTTCAACGGCAAATTCATCGAGCCGGTTCATTTTATATCCGCTGATGGCATCCGGCTGAATCCAGTCTTCCTGATCGTCGATGAGCAGCGGACTTTCCGATTCAGGAACCTGTTTTACGCAGACGAGTATTTTCATTGCCGGCATCCGGCATCGGTGGCGGTTGAAAGGTCAAGACTCATGTTGCTCACATTGGTGCCTGTATTCACAAATATTGTTGCGCTTTCAGCGATTTGCGGTGATTTTTTTTATGGTTATCGTATTTATCAAATTGTGTGCTAAGGGGACCATAATAAAGAGACGCCAGGCGTGTCAATAAAAAAACGAACGGTCGTTCTTTTTTCTTGACTTGTCTGACAAAGGCCGGTATGAACCAGTTTCAGGGACCAGACTTTCTATTACCGCAGCACTTCCGGAACAAAACCACATGAGCGAAATTTATTTTATCCGCCACGGCCAGGCGTCTTTTGGCCAGGAAAACTATGACCGGCTGTCTTCCACCGGTGTTCTGCAGGCCCAAGTGCTGGCACGACACCTGTCAAAAACCGGCAAACTGTTTGATGCTGTCTATCAGGGCGAAATGCAGCGCCAGCAGAAAACCGCCTGGGAGCTGATTTCCCATTACACCACCAGAGAACTGGCCATCCCCGTCCCGGTTGTTCGCTCTGCATTTAACGAATATGATTCGTTCGCCGTCTGGCAGGCCCTGATTCCCGAACTGCTTGAAGACGATCCCGCGCTTTCAAAGGATCTGGAAAAATTGCCGCAGGACCAGAGGATATTCCAGAAAATTTTTTCCCGGGTGATGACACGCTGGGCCGCCGGGGCCTATGGTGCAACGGACGTTGTGCGCTGGGAGGATTTTATCGACCGGGTCCGGCGGGGCATTGATGAATTGACGGCTGAGCATGGTGGCGGACAACGGCTGGCGGTATTTACCTCCGGCGGGCCCATTTCCGTGGCGGTACGCCTGGCGCTGGGGTTGTCGGACAAGGCGACCCTTGAGGTTTCATGGCAGCTGATGAATGCCTCGATTACCCGCATTAAGTACAACCGGCATGGGATAATGCTGGCGGGTTTTAACGAGATGGCGCACCTGGAGTTGGCGGGAGAAGAAAGGCTGTTGACTTACCGATGATGGAAATGACGAAGGACGAAGGACGAACAAATAACTAGGGAATTCTGTCGTTTTTATATTGGAATTGTTTCTAAGAAAACGGTGGAGCGTAGCGACTTCCATCATTCGACATTCGACATTCGACATTCGACATTCGACATTCGTCATTCGTCCTTCGTCATTCGACATTCGACATTCGTCCTGCGTCATTCGACATTCGTCATTCGTCCTTCGTCATTCCAAAGACATTCGTCATTTTATAATTCCAGCCCTGCTATGGTTTGGAATTGCATAACTTAATCAGTTGCAAAGTATTACAATTGGGAGGTCACAATGGACTTTAGCGTTTCGGATAAAATGAAAACCATCACCAATATGATCGATGAGTTTGTGGACAAAGAGCTTATTCCCATGGAACCGGCGCTGTTGACGCGGTCTTTTAAGGAGCTTCTTCCCGAACTCGAGCAAAAGCGTCGGATGGTCAAACAGATGGAGCTGTGGGCACCGAACCACCCCACCGAATACGGTGGTATGGGACTTAACCTCAAGGAGCATGCCCTGGTTTCAGAATGTTTGGGCCGCACGCCAATTGGTCATTATGTTTTCGGATGCCAGGCCCCGGACGCCGGAAACATTGAAATCCTGTACATGTTCGGCACCGAAGAGCAGAAGGAAAAATGGTTGCGGCCCCTGGTGGAAGGAAAAATCCGCAGTTGTTTTTCCATGACCGAGGTGGAACTGCCGGGCTCCAATCCGGTAATGATGGATACAATGGCAGTCAAAGACGGGGACGATTATGTCATCAACGGTCAGAAGTGGTACACTTCATCGTCCGACGGAGCCCGATTTGCCATCGTCATGGCTGTGACGAATCCTGAGGCTTCACGGTATCTGCAGGCCAGCATGATCATCGTTCCCACCGACACCCCGGGGTTTAACCAGGTCAGAAACATTCCGGTGATGGGTGAACCCGGAAGTGATTACTTCGGCCATGGTGAGATCCTGTATCAAAACTGCCGCGTGCCGCAGAAAAACCTGCTGGGTCCCGAAGGTGGCGGATTTGTCATTGCCCAGGAACGGCTGGGGCCCGGAAGAATTCATCACTGCATGCGCTGGGTCGGCATCTGCAACCGTTGCTTTGATCTTTTATGCTCCCGGGCCGCCACCCGGCCCATCGCTCCGGGAAAAACCCTGGCCGGTAAAGAAATCATCCAGATGTGGATTGCCGAGTGTGCGGCCGATATCCAGGCGGCCCGACTCATGGTGCTCTATGCCGCTGACAGGATTGATACGGTGGGGGCCAAGGCGGCCCGCAAGGAAATTTCCATGATCAAATTCGTGGTGGCCAATACCATGATGCGGGTCATCGACCGGGCGTTGCAGGTTCATGGCGGTCTGGGGATGACCGACGACACCATTATCGCCTGGTATTATCGCCACGAGCGCGCCTCGCGCATTTACGACGGCGCGGACGAGGTTCACAAGGTCTCGGTAGCCAAGCGGATAATAAAGGAATATGAGAATAAAAAGGCTCGGTAATGTACGATCGGTTTAGGTGGAAAAGTCAGGATTCAGGATTGACTAGGTTCAGCGTTCTGGGTTCAAAGGTTCATTCGCCTCCGGCGGTTTCAGAAGTTCAGATGCCTGGGGGTTCCAGAGCAACCTTGAACCTTGAACCCTTTGAACCTATAACCTGGATTTATTTCCCGAAGTATTAGATGCAAGATTGTCCGCAGACTTCAATCGATTTGGTTAGAGAACAGCATGGACTACGCTGAGTTTCAAAAACAGGTCAGTCTTTCCAAGCAGGATATCTGCCGGGAGGTTTTTTCCCAAAACCGTGATTCCATCCGGGTAAAAAAAGAACAAACGGTGGTGAAAAATCTTGAACGTATTTTCAGCGCCACGCTGAAAATCAGCAACGCAAAGGGTTTTCAGGCCATGAGCATGCGGGATTTGAGCCGGGAAACCCGTTTGAGCATTGGTGCCCTGTATTCCTATTTTACAAGCAAAGAGGAGTTGCTGGCCATGTTACAGCACCAGCGGCGTACGATTACAGGACGTATCCTCAAAGAGCGCATTGAACGGGAATCAGAACCATCCGCCAAACTTCAAACCGCTATATTAACCCATCTTTATTTAAGTGAGGCCATGCAGCCCTGGTTTTATTTTTCCTACATGGAGGCCAAGAATCTTTCCAGAAAGGAGCAGTCCCTGGC
>JAOZSC010000252.1:254-4771 GCA_029939875.1 Desulfobacterales bacterium | reverse complement strand
ACCGACGGCGTCATTTCCATCGAGGACGGCCGCCACCCGGTGGTGGAAAAAATGATCACCGGCGAACGCTTTGTTCCCAATACCGTCCAACTTGACAACCAACAAAATCAGGTGCTGATTATTACCGGCCCGAACATGGCCGGAAAATCCACGGTGCTGAGGCAGGTGGCGTTGACCGTCATTTTGGCACAAATGGGTGCCTTTATTCCCGCCGTCAAGGCCTCCATCAGCATCACGGACCGGATTTTCACCCGGGTTGGCGCCCTGGACAATTTGTCCCACGGCCAGAGCACTTTCCTGGTGGAGATGCAGGAAACCGCCAACATTTTAAACAACGCCACCGCAGACAGCCTGGTGATTATGGATGAAATCGGCAGGGGAACCAGCACCTTTGACGGGTTGAGCCTCGCCTGGGCGGTGGCGGAGCACTTGCACGATTTAAAGGGCCGGGGTGTAAAAACGCTTTTTGCCACCCATTACCACGAGTTGACGGAACTGGCCCGCACCAAAGCCCGGGTGAAAAATTTCAATATTGCCGTCAAGGAATGGAATGATGAAATTATTTTTTTAAGAAAACTCGTAGCGGGTGGAACCAATCGCAGTTACGGCATTCAGGTCGCCCGGCTGGCCGGCATCCCCCCACGGGTAATCGGTCGTGCCAAAAAAATTCTGGCCGACATCGAACAGGGACAATCCGGTTTGTCAGCCTCTGTCAGAGACGTCGACGGCAGTGGGGCGTCAAAGCACACCCCCGTACAGCTTGACCTTTTTCGGAAAACTGAAAGTGTTGTCGTGGACAAACTGCAACGGACGGATCTGTCCCGCATGACTCCCATAGAAGCACTTAACTTTTTAAACGAACTGCAGAAAGAGATAAAATCGAAGCTCTGACGATTTTGACATCACAGCCTGGTCGTAGTAGTATTTATTTCAATTAAGGATCGGCTCCGGGTTCAGCGTTCAAGCTTTCTGGCCTTATAGCCTTATAGCCCGCCGCAGGCGGTTTACCTTGAACCCTGAACCTTACTAATATGTATCGAAACTAATATGTATCGAAAAAAGATCATTATCGCCTCCTTGCTGCTGTTTTGCTTCTGTATCGTGCTTGTTGCGGGCACTGCGGCTCATGCCACCACCGCAAAACAGGCCTACTACAAGGCGGAAGGCTGTTACAAGCACCTGCGCGGCTCTTCTGCAAAAATGAAATACCGTGAAAACTGGCTGCGGTGCATTGAAAAATTTCAGCTGGTTTACCGGCTGGATCCTACCGGCCCCTGGGCATCTGCCGGCCTTTATATGTCTGGCTATCTTTACCAGAAACTGGCCAAACTTTCGGGCAAAAAAACCGATCGGCACGAGGCCATTGACATTTACCAGCGCATTGTCAAACGCTATCCCCACAGCCGGTACCGTCAAAAAGCTGCCGTTCAACTCCAGACAATGTCGGCCGGCAAAGCTTCGGATGCAAAAACCCTGGCCACCCGATACAGCCCCGGCATCGGAAAAAGTGCCGAACAGACATATCGAGACGCCGAGGCGTGTTACAGCCGTCTTAGAAAAAATCCCAAAAAAGTCAAATACCGGCACAACTGGCTGCAGTGCAGCGAAAAATTTCAGGCTGCCTACCGGCAGGACTCTTCCGGACCGTGGGCTGCCGCCGCTCTTTATATGACCGCCAAGTTGCATGCCGATCTGTACGACTATTCCCGTCGAAAAACCGATCTACGCACGGCGTATGATACCTATCGAAAAGTTGTCGCCCGGTTTCCGGACAGCCGATACAAGGTTAAAGCGACCCTGCTTATAAACGACATGCCGGCCTGGGTGAAATCAGCAACCGGGTCCGCAGATGAGGGGATTGCCGCAACCGACCGTGCCGGCGCCAAAAGATCTTCGGCAGGCACCACGGTCCTGCCCGCAAAAAAGAAAAGGGGTTCCGGCGGCGTGATAACAGTGGACAGTTTGCGTTACTGGTCCAACCCGAATTATACCCGGGTTGTCATCGACGCCAGCGATGACACGACATTCAAAACCCATCTTCTAAAAAAAGATCCTGCCCGCAATAAACCCCAGCGGCTGTACATTGACTTGAAACACAGCCGGCTGGGGCCCAATATCAAGACCATTATCCCCATCAATGACGATCTGCTGATGGATGCCCGTGCCGGCCAATATAAGAAAGATGCCGTGCGGGTGGTTATGGATATTAAATCTTTTAAGTCCTATAAAATTTTTTCCCTGAAAGACCCCTTTCGCATCGTCATTGATGTCTGGGGTACTGGAAATGCGGACAAAACTCGCACCAAACGCCCCGTGCTCAGGGCCGGGAAAAAAGGTAAACTCCCCACCAGCGCCCTGGCCAAGCAACTGGCACTCGGCGTCAGCCGCATCATTATCGATCCGGGACACGGCGGGCGCGATTATGGTGCTCCCGGGTACCTGAAGGGCGTGCATGAAAAAGACATCGCGCTTCAAATCGCCCGGCGATTGGCCAAAAAACTTCGCCGTCAATTGAAGTGTGAAGTATTTTTGACCCGTAACAGCGACCGGTTTCTGACCCTCGAGGAACGCACGGCCATCGCCAATACCAAAAATGCGGACTTGTTCATTTCCATCCATGCCAATTCCAACCGGGATCGCCGGGCTTACGGCATTGAAACCTATTTTTTGAACCTGGCCACCGATGATGAGGCTATTCGGGTCGCGGCGACTGAAAATGCGACTTCAACCAAAAATATCAGCGACTTACAGACAATTCTCTCCGATTTGATGCAAAACGCCAAGATAAATGAATCCAGCCGGCTGGCCGGCAATGTTCAGGTTTCCATGGTTAGCCATTTGAGAAACAAACGTTACAGTCGCATTAAAGATAAAGGGGTCAAGCAGGCACCTTTCTATGTTCTTCTCGGCGCTCAGATGCCGGCCATCCTGGTGGAAACTTCTTTTATCAGCAATCCCCGCGAGTGCAAACGACTCATCGATCCCAAATACCAGGAACGACTGTGCGAGGCTATTGTTCAGGGAATACAGCGCTACATCCGGGACACCACACCCACCGCTTTTATAAGAAAACCTCTCAACAACAGCTAACGTGAATAGTCGGCATTCAACATCGAACGCTGAAAGGACGAACGATGGAAGGACGAACGTCGAACATCGAACGTCTAACATCGAATGATGAATGAATAAGAACAAACACTGAAAAAACGAACGGTGAAAAGACGAACGGTGAAAAACCACAAGACAGGACCCGCCATCAATCCATACATGATACTGGTGTTGGGCGTCATTGGTGTGTCCACCGGATCGATTTTCGTCCGCCTGGCGGATGCTCCGGCCCTGGTCACCGCCGCCTATCGGATGGGGCTGTCACTGGTTATCCTGGCCCCTTTTGTCTGGTGGAAGGCCCGGGAGGAACTGCGAGGACTCTCCATACGCGACATCAGGCTGGCCGCACTCTCCGGATTATTTCTCGCCCTGCATTTTGCCACCTGGATCTCTTCGTTGGATTATACGGCCATTGCCAACAGTGTGGTGCTGGTTAACACCATCCCGTTGTGGGTGGGACTGCTGACGCCAATGATCTCAAAAGACCGCCTGAGCAGGGCCACGGTTACCGGCATTGCCATCAGCGTCATCGGCGGAGCTATTATTGGTCTTGGAGATTTTGCCGTCGGCGGTCGTGCGCTCTGGGGAGATTTTCTAGCGGTTCTTGGTGCCGTATTTGCCGCCGTCTATCTATTGATTGGCCGCAATTTGCGGCGCAATCTTTCCCTGCTGGCTTATGTGTTCGTCTGTTACGGGGCAGCAGTGATTATTTTGTGGCTGCTTGTGCTGGTGTGCAATTTTCCGATTGTCGGTTACAGCACCAAAACGGTAGCGGCATTCTGGGCCATGGCCCTGATCTCTCAGGTTATGGGCCATTCCAGCTACAACTGGGCGCTCAAATGGTTCAGCAGCGGCATGGTGGCGGTGTCCCTGCTGGGAGAACCCGTGGGCAGCACCATTTTGGCCTACATCATTTTCGGCGAAGGCTTGACCTGGGTAAAATTTATCGGCGGCCTGTTTGTTTTATCGGCAATTTATATCACTGCCGTGGGGGAAAAGGTTGCTGACTGAGCAAAATGCTCAATGTCCGTTGTTAATCGTCCGTTGTCCATTGCTTAAACTGTTTTTTAACTTCATTCAATTGGGGAAAAGCCTCTGGGATCAAAAATAATTTCCGTCATTGAGGATCGGCAAATATTTACTGTTGCGCATTTCATAGATTTCAACGGACAACGGACCATGGACAACTGACAGCAGGTGTTTTCAAATTGACAAAAATGCAGCAATGCTTTATCCAACTGGAAGGCTATAAAGCTGGAATGCCGGGATGCTTTTTAAAGGATGAAATCCTTATTTAAGCCTTCTATCTTCATAGCTTTATGGCCTTCCAGCCTGCCGAAGGCAGAATTTGCGGCCTTGCCCAACGAAAAAAATCCTCATTTATGAATTAGAAACTTGAGTTTTATAGT
>JAOZSC010000252.1:0-244 GCA_029939875.1 Desulfobacterales bacterium | reverse complement strand
TTGACAAAAATGCAGCAATGCTTTATCCAACACAAATATTTAAACTTACAATGCGGAGGTCAAAATGGCATACGAAAACATCATTTACGACGTAAACGAGGGGATTGCGACCATTACCTTTAACCGGCCCAAGGCGCTGAATGCCCTCAACCAGGCGCTGCTTGGGGAACTGTCCCAGGCACTGGATGAAATTGCCGCCGACGAGAACATCCGGGTTCTCATCCTCACCGGCGCAGGGGAAAAA
>JAOZSC010000010.1:4259-17243 GCA_029939875.1 Desulfobacterales bacterium | reverse complement strand
ACCGTGATATCGGGGTCCAGACCGAACTTTACGGCGACGGTTTGATGCTGCTGGAAAAAGAGGGCATTGTGACCAACCGCAAAAAGAAGGCCAACCTGGGCTACAGCACCACCAGCCTGATCATGGGCTCCGAAGATTTGTATGATTTTGTTCATATGCGAACCGGGGTTCAGATGCGGCCGTCGGCTTACACCAACGCCGCGGAAACCGTGCGCAGAAACAGTCCGTTTGTTTCCGTCAACACGGCCATCGGGGTGGATTTGCTGGGCAATGTCTGGGCGGATTTTATTGATCCCCGGCGGTATTACAGCGGGGTGGGCGGTCAGCCGGATTTTATCCGGGCACTAAACGATCGCGCCTTCGGCCCGCCGATTATCGCCATGAAAAGCATCACCGCCAAGGGGGAGTCCAAAATCGTGAAAATGCATCCGGCGGGAATCAGCCTGACGGCCAGCGCCTACGACGGTCTTGTACTGGTGACCGAATACGGTATTGCCGATCTGAGGGAGCTGACTTCCGGTGAAAAGGCCATGGCTATCGCCAGCATTGCCCACCCGGAGTTTCGCGATGATTTTTTACGTAGTGTATACGAAGATCCCCTGTTTACCAAGCCCATCGGATTCTATCTGGACAAGATACCACCCTGGGTGCGCTTGTATGAGGGCAAGATTGCTCTGGAAGGCGCGTAGCGCAGGGCGCAAGACGCAGAGCGCAGAGGGCAAAGGGCAGGGCATAACGCATAGGGTGAGAAGAAGAGGGCGTGATGCGATATAAAAATTATGTTCTGAAAACTTTTTTACTGCTGTTGCTGCTGCTTGCCGCCTGCGGGGGGCAACCGGCACTGCGGGTGGAGCCGCTTCCTTCCTATGATGCTCTGTTTGCAGGACAGAAGGGTTGGGCCGGTGCCGATGGGGCTTACACGGTAAAGCTTTCGGATAAGGATACCCTGTGGCTGTTTGGCGATACCTGGTGGGGTGAGACCCGTGACGGGCGCCACGAGAATGCCACCATTGTCAACAATTCGGTTGCCATCCAGCGCGGGTCCTCATCGCCTGACGCATCGGTAAAATTTTATTGCGGCCGCACACCGGACGGCAGTCCCCGGGCATTTATCCGGCCGGTTGACGGGCGGGGGTGGTTCTGGATTTATCACGGGGCGCTGGCTCCCGACGGGTTGTATCTTTTTTTGATGCAGATGCAGCGCACACAGGACCCGGCGACTCTCGGTTTTAAAACCATTGGTTTGTGGCTGGGTCATGTCGTCAACTATCGAGACCCGCCCGGACAATGGCGCATTGTCCAGCAGCGGTTGCCTTGGACGGAGTTTTCGGCCGGGAAAAATGTTTTTTTTGGCTCCTGGGTGCTAAAAAAGGACGGGTTTTTCTACGTGTACGGCATCGCCGAAGAGAAGATAGACGGACGGCTCCGAAAATTCATGATCCTTGCACGAGTCCCTGAAGGCGGACTGGCGGATTTCAATCAATGGCGTTTTTTTGCCGGCGGCAAGTGGATATCGGATTTTTCCGGGTCCGAGCGTCTTTGCGAAGATATGGCCAACGAGTACTCGGTATCCTTTCTATCGGATGATGGGAAATATGTTGCCGTGTATTCACAGGACGGTCTTGCGAAAAACATCATTGCCCGCTTTGCCCCCGAACCCTGGGGACCCTGGGGAGAGCCGGTTCTGTTCTACCAGTGTCCGGAGGCTATCCGGCGCAAGGACATCATATGTTATGCCGCCAAGGGGCATCCGGAGATTTCCGGCGCTCCGGACGAACTGGTGGTGACCTACGTGGCCAATTCGACCGATTTTTATATCATGGCCGCAGATGCCCGGCTGTATCGTCCGCGGTTTTTGCGGGTGAAGTTTATTTTTTAGCTTCCCCTGCGATCCAGTCCAGGAACGGCCGGTAGCCGCCGGATACGGGCAGGCTCACGATGCAGGGGCAGTCATAGCTGTGCAGGGATTTGACTGTTTCAACCAGCTGCGCCACGCGGTCTTCGGTGGTTTTAGCGATCATGACCACCTCCGTATCATTTTTTTGGTTGATTTTTTTTTGTTTTTAACGCATTAATTACATTTTAATTTCGATAATTCTGTTTTTGGTTTGTATTTTAACCATTTAACGCTATTTGTATTTAGGGGGAGGGGATGAAGAAACTCATTATTGGCGGGTTTTGTTTGATTCTGGCGCTGGTTTTTGGCAATGCAATGATTGTTTCCGGGCAAAACGATGAAGAAATGTCAGTCCCCATGGGCACCATTGCCCTCGAAGCACCGGAATCGGTGGAAGCTTCACGGCCGGCTGTCAGCTTTCCCCATCCCACCCATTTCAGTTTTAACTGTCAAACCTGTCATCATCAATGGGAGTTGGATGAGCCCATCGTCAGTTGTACCACTTCCGGCTGTCATGACGGAACCGTAGCACCGACCAAGTCCCAAAAAGGCGCTGTGGATGAGGAGACGGCCATCGCTTATTACAAAACCGCTTTTCACAAAATGTGCATCGGCTGCCACAAAGAAATGAAAATTGAGAAAAAGAAGCTGGAAATGTCCGGCCTGACACTAAAGGAAAAACTGCCCAACAGCGGCCCCACATTGTGCCGGGGATGCCACGTGCCGGAGGAATAACCCGAACCCGAAAAAACACGGACGATCGGTTCCTTGCGAACTTTTAGGGTCGATGCGCCATCCCGGTGCAATAAATCGGTGCGGCAGCCGGACTGCAATCAGTTTAACCGCCGCTGTCTGATCAATGTCAGTCCATCCAGGGTCAGCGTATATCGCAACTTCTGAGCGCGTTCCCCCCTGGCAAACACGGCCAGGCTCAGTCGTCTGCCTTTTAGCGACAGAAAAAATCCGGTAATCTTTTTGTTTTCCAGCCCGTGGGCCGCCTGCACAGGTTGTGTTTGGAGACGGTCTGCCATGAGCGCGTCGAGCAGTCCTGCATTCCCCTGCCCAAAGGTTTTGTCTGTGGTTTCAGCTCTGATGGCTTCAAGCGTACCGAGCGCATAGCTGCGTATCATCTTCTGAAACACCCGGTTCAGGGTGGCCGGCTTTGCAAAGCATCCAATCCCGGTGATATTCTCATTTTTCATTGCAAACCCCCTTGTGAATTCGTCGGTTTTTTACTGTACCACGCAGGTATCGTTGAAAAATTCGGTGGCTTCCTCAACCGAATTAAAAAGGATCCAGTCGCGCCAGATGACGGAGCCATCCTGTTTGCGGGTAAGCTCAATGGTGGTGTTGCCGTGGTACTCATAACAATCATAATAATCCGGGTAAGAGATGCAGGTTGTCATCGTTGAACCCTCCTTTTTTAAAAATTTGAAACGGCCCAATTGGTTGTTTGGGCCCAAGGTTACCACAGTCGATTGTCAGATCCGGACAAACCGGAGACGATTTTTTTTAAAAAACCGTTGCCCTTGACTGGATCCGTGAAACGGTCTTTAATCAGCGCTGATAACCTGAGTGTCTAAAAAGAACTAAAGTGCCTTGAAGGAGGCTGTTTATGGCGCGCGGTGATCAACTGGCCCGGCAATGGAAAATTATTCAGACCCTGCTTGCCGCTCGCAAAGGCAAGTCCGCAGCTGATCTGGCTGCCGTTGTCGGGTGTGGCTGGCGCACTGTGTACCGTGACCTTGAAGCGTTGCAGGCCGCCGGCTTTCCCTTTTATACGGAAAAGGAAGGCGGCAAAAGCACCTGGTCGCTCCTGGATACGACCGGTGACAACATACCGCTGCCGCTCAGCCCGACCGAGCTGATGGCGCTTTATTTCAGCCGATCGATGATGGAGGTGCTTCGGGGCACCGTGTTCTATGATTCCCTGGAGTCCCTGTTTGAAAAAATCAAAGCCACGCTGCCGCCCGAATACCTTGCCTATCTGTCGCGTATCGAGCAGAGCCTGGCGGTGATATCCAAACCGTACAAACGGGTGGGAAAATTACGGGAGATGATCGAGCGTATCAGCGAGGCGGTGGCGCAAAAAAATTACATCAAAATTGTCTATTACACCATGAGCCGCAAAAAGCAGACCCGGCGGAAAGTGGCCCCTTATAAGATATGGTTTTTTGACGGGACTTTTTACCTGATTGGAAATTGTGGTTTAAGGGAAGATATCCGGATATTTGCGCTTGATCGCATCAAACAACTCGAACAGACTGATGAATCCTTTGAGGTTCCCGCTGATTTCGATATCGATGATTTCATGAAAGCCAGCTTCGGTGTCTTTCACGGGGAGCCGGTTACGGTTCGGATCCGCTTTGCACCGGAGGTTGCCGAATACATTAAAGAAAAGACCTGGCATGCGAGCCAGCGCATCGAACCCCGGTCCGACGGGTCCATCCTGTTCGAAGTCCAGGTGGCCGGCATCAAGGAGATAAAGTTCTGGCTGTTGAGATGGGGGGCCAAAGCCGTGGTGTTATCCCCCCCGTCGTTGCGCCGGGAAATGCGGCAAGAAGCCGAGGCGATGTTAAAAAATATGCGGACAGCGCCGGACTAACAATATCAACACCCTGCACTCGGGTGAAGGCTCGAAGAGGTTTAACTTGGCAAATTACCAGCGAAGCTCCATTTTATGTCCCAACTGCGGAAAACTCATCAGCCGCGATGAACACCAGTGCCCTTACTGCGGAACGGTGGGGCCGGGGTCATGGCTTAAGAACAATGCCTGGACGCGCGGGTGGCGTAACCCCAACCGGGCCGTCAACACGATTGTCCTTGTCAATGCGGCCATGTACGTGCTTTGCATCCTGATAAATCCCGGCAAAATCGGTGTGTCGTTAAACCCGTTGACTTTTCTATCGCCCTCGGGCCTGGCTCTCGAATTTTTAGGGGCCACCGGAACCATTCCCATAAATCATTTTCATCGCTATTGGACCCTGGTTTCCGCCGGTTACCTGCACGGGGGGATTTTGCACATTTTTTTCAACATGATGGCGCTGTGGCAGCTGGCTCCTCTGGTCAACCGGGAATTCGGGGTTTACCGGATGTTTATCATTTACACCCTGGCCGGGATCGTCGGCTACCTGGTATCCTATCTTGCCGGCGTGTACTGGACCATCGGCGCCTCGGCCTCGGTTTGCGGGCTGGTGGGGGCGATCCTGTACTACGGCAAAAGCCGCGGCGGCGTATACGGCAAAGCCTTGTACCGGCAGATTGCCGGGTGGGTGGTGTTCCTGTTTGTATTCGGGCTGATCGTGCCGGGCATCAACAACTGGGCCCATGGAGGCGGGATTTTTACCGGTATTGTCACCGGCTATCTGCTGGGATACCGGGAAAAGAAAAAGGAAAATTTATTTCATAAAATTTTTGCCGCAGCCTGCGCGGCGCTGACGGTAGCGGTGCTGGTATGGGCGGTGGGCACGACAATTTATTATAAGTGGTTTGAGCACCTCGTCTAAGCTTTATTTTTTTTTAAAATCCTGAGATGATCGATAGACAATGGACAGCAATTTGTCCGGACAAATCGAGCGCATTACTTATACCAACGAGGAAAGCGGGTTTACCATCGCCAGGGTGAAGGTGCGCGGCCGACATGACCTGGTGACGGTGGTCGGCACCCTGATGGCCCCCATGCCCGGTGAAATCCTTGACATGCGGGGTCAGTGGTCTTTGCATCCCCGGTTCGGCGAGCAGTTCAAGGTCAGCGAGTATCGGACCAAGGTCCCGGCAACGGTTGCCGGTATCCGCAACTACCTCGGCTCCGGCATGATCAAGGGGCTGGGACCGGTCATGGCCGGACGCATCGTGGATCGATTCGGCATTAAGACCCTGGAGGTCATCGAGAATGATATCCGGCGGCTGGCCGAAGTGCAGGGAATCGGCAGCAAGCGCATCACCCGCATTGGGGCGGCCTGGCAGTCCCAGCGGGAGATACGCGATGTCATGCTTTTTTTGCAGGGCCACGGTGTCAGTTCAGGGTATGCCGCCAAGATTTTCAAACAATACGCACAGCGCTCCATTGCGGTGGTAAAAGAAAATCCCTACCGGCTGGCCACCGACATCTTCGGTATTGGGTTTGTTACCGCCGACCGGATTGCCGACAAACTTGGATTTGCCAAAAATTCGGCCGTCAGAATACAGGCCGGCATTCTTTATGTCCTCCAGCAGTTGTCCGACGAGGGGCATGTTTACTACCCCTACGGGCAGCTGGTTGAAAAAAGCAGTCAGATTCTTGGAGTTGACGGCCAACCCGTGGTGCGGGCTCTTGCAAAGCTGGCAGCAGAGCGCAAAATCATCATCGAGAATATCGATGAGACTGTCGAGGATTTTAAGGAAAACAGCAAGGCCATCTTTCTGGCCAAATACCACCTATGTGAAACCGGTATTGCCCGCAGTTTAAAAAAACTGCTCGAAACGCCACGTTCGATTCGTGAAATCCACACGGAAAAAGCCGTCGACTGGGTCCAGCGGCAGCTTGCCATCACCCTGGCTGAAAACCAGATTCGGGCCATTCATCAGGCCATGGAACACAAGGTCATGGTGATCACCGGGGGCCCCGGCACCGGCAAAACCACCATCATCAACGCGGTGCTGAAGATATTTTCCAGGCTTACCCCCCGCATTCTGCTGGCGGCTCCCACCGGTCGCGCCGCCAAGCGAATGAATGAAGCCACGGGTTTTGAAGCGGTGACGATTCACCGTCTGCTGGAATACAGCCTGCAGAAAGGCGGGTTCCAGCGCAACGCCGAGCGGCCCCTGAAATGTGATGTGCTCATCATCGATGAGGCCTCGATGATTGACACCATCCTGATGTATCACCTGTTAAAGGCCGTTGCAGCAACCGCCACACTGATTCTGGTGGGCGATATCCATCAACTGCCGTCGGTGGGCGCCGGCAATGTGCTCAACGACATTATCTCATCGGCCGTGGTGCCGGTGGTGACCCTTGACCGGATTTTTCGTCAGGCCAAAACCAGCCGGATCGTGGTCAACGCCCATAAAATCAACCAGGGCATTATGCCGGCGCTTGACACCGGCGATGATGCCGACCCGCACAATGATTTTTACTTCATCGAGCAGGACGATTCTGACCGGGTGCTGGACATTATTGTAGAGCTTTGCGGTAAGCGCATCCCACGGCGGTTCGGATTTGATCCTGTTGAAGACATCCAGGTTCTGACCCCCATGCACCGGGGGGTGGTGGGCGCCGGCAATCTTAACCGGCAATTACAGCAGGCTCTAAATCCCGGAGAAGGGGGTATCAGCCGGGCAGAACAGACCTTTCGGGTCAATGACAAGGTCATGCAGGTGCGCAACAATTACGAGCGGGAAATTTTCAACGGCGATATCGGCCGGATTACCGCCATCAGCTGGCCCGAACGCCAGATTGTCATCAATTTCGACGGCCGCCCGGTGGACTATGATTTCAGCGACCTGGATGAAATCGTTGCCGCCTATGCCGTGTCCGTGCACAAATCCCAGGGCTCCGAGTATCCCGCGGTGATCATTCCCGTCGTTACCCAGCATTATATTCTGCTGCAGCGCAACCTGATCTACACGGCGGTTACCCGCGGTAAAAAACTGGTGGTCATCGTGGGAAGTAAAAAAGCCATGGCCATGGCGATCCACAACAACAAAACCCGGCAGCGGTTCACACGGCTGCGCTATCGGCTGCAAGCTGAGGGTCAGGAACTTGATTGACGCCGGCGATTTGTCATCATCCAGATGAGTGCTTCGGCCACAGCCCCCCACTGCACTATCACGGGAATCCAACCCGCGGTGTCGGCCTGCACGACGGTTATCAGGTTGC
Organism: Desulfobacterales bacterium; assembly: GCA_029939875.1. Lineage (GTDB taxonomy): Bacteria > Desulfobacterota > Desulfobacteria > Desulfobacterales > JAFDCJ01 > JAFDCJ01. The sequence continues at coordinate 9,489 of JAOZSC010000010.1, read as the reverse complement.
TGCCGAGCAGTAATGCGATAAGGGACCGGCTGCCGATATAGCCGGTCAGAAAATACCAACCGAATTGCCGGCGTGCCTGCAACAGCTGCCCGGCGCCGGGGTACAGCCAGCTGAGTCCGGCAAGTGCTGCTGCGCCGGCTGTTGACGGGTTGGACCACCGGGTATCTGTTTTTAGTTGACCCTGCCCGAGAGCGTCAATGGCGGCGGCCACGGCAAAATAGCGCACGAAAGCTTGCAGCAGTTTACCAAAGCTGTAGTTTGTCCGGGTGATCAGTCCGTGGATGATGTCAATAACACCCAGCGGTCTGTCTGAGGACAGCTGACCGCTTTTCACCAGGCCGACAATGCCCTGTACCAGGTGCACATAGACCGGGACGGTGAGCAGGATGGTCATCAGGTAGACGGCAAAAAGAAGATAACCGAAGCGACGTTCACCGGTATAAACCTGGCCGGCTCCGGGGCAAAACCAGGAGATGACCGTTGCCCAGAAAGGGCTGGCCTGAGGGGCCACGGCGGTTTTTCGCCGGTGCTCCACGGCGACATCGACGGCGTCAATCATGGCCCACAGCCAGATAAAATACATTCCGAAAAACGCAATTGCCGGGGAGACAAAAGATATCTGCGGCAGGGCCGGGGGAGTCATACTGTTGAGACTACCAAAAATCCGGTCCACGATGCCGCCCGCGATTTCAATCAGCAGCCAGGTGAACCAGGCGCTGAAGAAAACAAACACCAGGGCGGTTATCAGCCCCCGCAGGCGGGTGCCGGCATAATATTCACCCACTCCCGGTGCACTGGCGCCGTACACAAACGCCCGGTGCACGCTGATGTCTTTTTTGAAGACGGACACCGGGCGGGAAACTGTTTGGGGCGGCAGTGGGGGGATGTGTTTTTTTGCCCTCATTGATCGTTTATGCCTTAAAAGTGGCCCTTTTAATTTGGCGGCAAAAAATTTTTTTTGCCACGAAAACACCCCGGTTAAACACGAACACCAAAAGGATGAACGTCCAACATCGAATAAAAAAAACAATTTCGAACTTTGAACGACTCTTTCATTTTTAGGCACTTCCCGGTTTGTAAGAAAATTTTACCATATCAGGCCTGATATGGCGAATAGAAATGACGGTCGAAGTGAAGCGTGGCTGGAGATGTGGAGCAAGCGGCTGCGTAGGACCGGGGGGGGGATCAAAAAGAAGAGGTAACCGGTCGATGACTCTGGCCGGTTACCTCGTTATGGTTTATGCCGTTTTTAACGGCGAGGTTATGACAGGATTATAACCCGCCAACCGCTATTTCGACCCGCCGGTTTTGCGCGCGGCCTTCGGCCGTGGCATTGTCGGCGACCGGGTTGGCTTCCCCGTACCAGTTGGTTACGATCCGGTCGGGAGCAATGCTGAAGTTTTCGCCCAGGTAGGCGGCCGCACTTTCGGCTCTGTGCTGCGCCAGAGCCAGGTTATAGTCCTCGGAGCCGATACTGTCGGTGTAGCCCACCAGCAGGACGAAGGTGTCGGCGTGAGTTTGCAGAAATTTTCCCAGCTCATTGAGTTCGTCGTAGTACTGCGACTCAACAAGTGCACTGTTGAAACCAAAGCGCACATCGTTGATCTTGACACCGGCAATGCTGGTCTCGGTTACCGTCACCACGCGCTCGGTGGCTCTGACCGTGTACAGGGCGCCGGTGGTGTATTGCGGGTTGTTAACAAACTGCTCAAACGGAATGAAGCGCGAGCAGGCGTTGGCCTTGGCCATGTCCTGGAGTCTTTTTTTGGCCGGATAGGTGGTGGGCTGGCCGATCATATAAAAACAGACATTGTATTTGTCGGAAAATTCCTGGGTGTAATCTTCGGGCTCTTTCAACCCGCCGAAATCACTGAAGGTACCGTCATTGAAGATAAACACCACGGTTTTACCGGAAAGGCCTTTTAAAACCGGCTCGAGGTCGCGCAGCGCCTTGGGCAGAAAAGTGTTGCCGCTGGCGGTGGTGGTCAGGCTGTCGATGGCCCGGGAGTATTTTTGAGTGTCGAACGATCCCATGGGGTAAACTGTTTTAAACGGTGAAAAGGTATACAGCCCGGCATTGTATCCCAGGTCCGGAATGCGGGCGTCGGCATTTTGCAGGATTTCCTTGGCGATATCAAGTTTTGATTTTGTCGCCCCTTTTTTCCAGTTCTCCCCCATGGAAGCGGAGGTGTCGAACAGGACGATAAAATTATCGGCCATCTTCACGAACTGATCTTCCACGATGGTTTTCTGAATGATGTCTTCCCGGGTAATGATCTCGGCGGCCTGAACCGCGGCCGGCACGACCATTGCGATAACCAGTAACAACGCTAAAAAATTTTTCTTCATTTTGAGACTCCTTTCATTTTAGGCTCCGACGTAGGGTTTGTTTTCAATGCCGAAGATTTGGGTTGGCAAGAACAATTATCAATAGCGGTAAAATAACCATGAATTGATTGTTGTCTACCCCGGGCAGAAAAAAAATTCGCTACTTCCGATCCGGAAAAATGCATGGCCTAAGCTGGAAAACTGTCCAGCCTCCGGCATGCCCGGCAGCGCAATTCAGTACTTCGCTATCGCTTTTGCCTGTCGTCTTGACACACCCGGTGCATTCGCCTATACTTTTTGAGTTGTCAACACGGCTTTCAACCTATGTCAATATAAAGAACGGATACCATTATGGAATACTCATCTCTGGAGGCCATCGGTCCGGTGGACGGACGCTATCGAAGCGTTACCGTAGAGCTTGCGGACTATTTTTCTGAAGGCGCGCTGATCAGGGAACGGCTGCGGGTGGAAGTGGAATATTTTATCGCCCTGTGCGAACTGCCACTGCCGCAGCTCAAAAGTTTTCCGAACAAACTGTTCGAAACCTTGCGGGAAGTTTATGGGAATTTTTCTCTGGCCGATGCCCGCCACGTCAAACAAATCGAAAAGATCACCAATCATGATGTGAAAGCGGTGGAGTACTTTTTAAAAGAAAGATTCGATGCTCTGGGTCTGGAAGATTACAAGGAATTTATCCATTTCGGACTTACCTCCCAGGATATCAACAACACTGCCATGCCCCATGGTCTGAAACAGGGCTATCGGCAGGTAATCAAACCGGCCCTGCAGGACGTCATCGAAATACTGACCGACATGGCCCGCCGCTGGGAAAATGTTCCCATGCTGGCGCGTACTCACGGACAGCCGGCATCTCCCACCCGGCTGGGAAAAGAGATTTACGTGTTTGTCGAACGGCTGGGTGTGCAGACCGGGCAGCTGGATGCGATCCCATTTTCGGCCAAATTCGGCGGGGCCACCGGCAATTTCAACGCCCACCACGTGGCCTATCCGGATGTCGACTGGGAGAAATTCGCCGATCAGCTGGTAACCCGCACCCTGGGACTTTCACGCTGCCGGGTGACCACCCAGATCGAGCATTATGACAACCTGGCAGCTTTCTGCGACAACCTCAAGCGGATCAACACCATCCTGATTGACCTGGATCGGGATTTGTGGACCTATATTAGCCTGGATTACTTCAAACAGAAGATAAAAAAGGGCGAAGTGGGATCATCGGCCATGCCGCACAAGGTCAATCCCATCGATTTTGAAAATTCCGAGGGTAACCTGGGGGTGGCCAATGCGCTTTTTGAACACCTGGCGGCCAAACTACCGATTTCCAGGCTACAGCGGGATCTGACCGACTCTACGGTAACCCGTAACATCGGCGTTCCCCTGGCACACACCCTTATCGGGTTGAAATCACTGGTAAAAGGGCTCGGCAAGCTGATTTTACAGCCGGGGGTGATCAAGGCCGATCTGGAAAATAACTGGGCGGTTGTGGCCGAGGCCATCCAGACGATTTTACGGCGCGAGGGCTACCCGGAACCTTACGAAGCCTTAAAGGCGTTGACCCGCACCCATACCGGCATCAATCGCAAAACCATCCACGGATTCATCGAATCCCTGGATGTGTCTGCCGCTGTAAAAAAAGAACTGCTGAAAATAACACCGCAAACCTACACCGGCATTTTTAGCATGGATGGTTGAAAATAAAATAAAAAATAGTAGAAACTTCAGTTGAGAGAAACTCAACTGGTCAGTTGTGCGTCGTTAGTTGTCCGTTGCCTATTGGGCGAGGCCGCAAATTATGTCTTCGGCGGGCTTGAAAGCCACAAGGCTTAAAAGGATTTTATCCTTATTTACAACCAATCAACAAATCAACGATATCTGGAAATTACCCAACGAGGAGAAATTATACCCATGGAAAAATTTATCGTTCTCATTGAGTCCAGGCCGTTTTGTGCTTTTGACACCACACCCATGGAGCAATTGGAGCAGTCGGGCATGCAGATCGTCGATATGCGCGGCTCAGGGGTGGAAGATCCTGAATTTGTAAAAGCCCTGGGGCGGGCGGACGCGATTTTATGCGGCAATGACCTGCATATAAACGATGCGGTGCTGGACATGGCCCCGCGGGTCAGGGCCATCGCCAAGATGGGCGCCGGCCTGGATACGGTTGATATCGATGCGGCCAGCCGTCACCAGGCTGTAGTTTTTCATACCCCGGGGGCCAATAACCAGGCCGTTGCCGATCACACTTTTTCCCTGATATTGAATGTGGCACGCAAAATTATTTACTGCGACCGCAGTCTGCGTGAAAAACGCTGGGAACATACCAAGATCATGGGTCTGGAGATCTGGCAAAAAACCCTCGGGCTGGTCGGGCTGGGAGCCATCGGCCGGTGCGTGGCGCTGCGGGCCAAGGGCTTTGATATGAAAGTGGTGGCTCATGACCCCTTCTGGCCGACAGAATTTGCGCAGGAGCAAGGCATCGAGAAGATGGAAATCGAAGATCTGCTCAAGGCATCGGACATCGTCAGTTTGCATGTACCCCTGATGCCAGAAACAAAGGGACTCATTAATGAAAAGACTCTGGGCCTCATGAAACCTACGGCCATTTTGATCAATGCCGCCCGGGGCGGAATCATCAATGAAGCCGATCTTTACCGGGTCTTGAAAAACAGAGCAATTGCCGGCGCGGGCCTGGATGTGTTTGAAGAAGAGCCACCGAGCCATTCGCCCCTGCTGGAGCTCGATAACGTGGTGCTGACTCCCCACACGGCCGCATTCACTTTTGAAGGCATGCACAATATGAGCGCAGGGGTGGTAGAGCAGTTGATTGCGTATTGTCAGGGCAACAGGCCGGCGCACCTGGTCAATCCCGAAGTGTGGGACAAGC
>JAOZSC010000010.1:0-4159 GCA_029939875.1 Desulfobacterales bacterium | reverse complement strand
TTTTTTGAGCAGTTCGGCGGACACCCGGTTGACCAATGCCCAGATGGCATCGGCTGCCAATGTTTTTTCGATGGAGCGGTCAAAAAGCACGGTAATTTGGGCTGTGAACTCTTCATCTGCCTCCCAGAGCAGATAATATAAAGGTACCCGGGGAAATGGGTGCAGCCGGTAGGCGGCATCGGCCATTTCGACAGCCTGGCCCTGCAGGTATTCGGCGGCCTGACGGAAGGCGTTTGCATCATGGCCGTAGCGTTTCAGCAGGGCATCGGTTTGCAGCGCGTGGGGACCCCGGAAAAAATGGCCTTCTTTAAGGTCCTTTACGCCGACGATATCTGTACCCATGGGGTGAAGATCGCTGACGTTGTTCAGGTACAGGACCGTTACCAGTTCCAACAGGGGGTCATCATTTTTCTCCCAGTCGCTGCCGTCCGGGTGTTTCAGGCAGCGGTTGCCCATGTCCACCATGACCGCCTGGCCCAGGAACTCAAAAAGCAACTGTCCGGCTGAATGGGGGCGGAAAAGGGTCCGGTTGCAAAGCAGGTGAACATCTTTTTTCTGCAGTTGATCCCAGAAATCCCCATCCACGATGACCTGGTATCCATCGAGCACATCGGTCGGCGATTTTTTTCCAATTCTCGTTTTGGCATGCATAAAATTTTCCAGGCTGAATGGTTCCGGTTAACCTTGGACCTTGAACCGTTTTGTTCGGGATCGGATTCAACAATGCGCAACTGCTGGGTAGCATCACCGGGGTAATCCGGGGACCACCCTCTGGCATTTTGTACATAGATGCGTCCCGCGCTGACCGACGATGATTCTTTCGATCGGTGATTGGCAGCGGGGGCAGGCAAGCCCTGCCCGCCGAAAAACATTGAGCTGATCGCTGTTGCGGCCACGGCGTCGGGAAACCGAATAAAAATTGGCCTTGCCGGTACCCAGGGAGGTGCCGAGATTTTTCAGGCCTCTTTTCAGTACCCGGCGGATGGCACGGTGCAGCGCTTTTATTTCCGGTGCCGCCAGGCCGCAGGCCTGACGGCAGGGATGCAGTCGGGCCTCCCACAGGGCTTCATCCACATAGATGTTGCCCAGCCCTGCGATAAACGTCTGGTCCAGCAGCAGGGGCTTTAACAGGCGCCGGCGCTTTTTTAGCCTGGATGCCAGGACGCTGGCGGTAAACCCGGATGACAGCGGTTCAGGCCCCAGCCGGTTTAAAATTATTGCCGGATCTGCGACTAGCTGCAAACGACCGAATTTGCGCGGGTCGTGAAAGCGCAGCTGCCGGCCGTCGGCAAAGCGGATCACGACGTGTTCGTGTTTGGTCCGCGGCGTATTTGTCCGCACCAGGTTCAGGTGTCCGGACATCCGCAGGTGGATCAGCAGTGTTGCACCATCATCGACAGGAAATACCAGGTACTTGCCCCGGCGATCAATGGCGGTAAATTGTTTGCCTTTTATCCGTCGGCAAAACGCTCCCGGGGAAGGCTCGGCAATGGTGCGCGGCCAGAACACCCGGGCCCCGATTATTCGGCAGCCGGTCAATCCGGCGCTGTTTAAATCGTTGACAATTGTTTGTACTTCCGGAAGTTCAGGCATAATCAGACGTGACACAATTCCAGGTTTTGATTGACAATTCAGGGGCCGGCGCTTATAAAATAAACCGGATTGGCCGCTACTATAGCATACTCATCACAACAAGCAAATGCCGGATCCGGTCTGCAACTGCCAAGCTTCCAATTCATACGATAACGACCGCAACAACAAGGAGTGACTATGGACTTCAGCCTTTCAACCGATCACGAGATTCTGCGGGAATCCGTGCGCAGCTTTGCGGAAAAAGAGATCAAGCCGATGGCACGGGAACTGGATGAACAAGAAGTATTTTCCTATGAAACCATGCAGAAAATGGCCGAGCTGGGTCTTTTCGGCGTTTTCGTCTCCGAACAGTACGGCGGCCAGGGCATGGATTACCTGTCCTATATCATAGCCGTCGAGGAGATCGCCCGGATTGATGGATCCCATGCGGCCACTGTGGCGGCCGAAAACTCGCTGGGCATCGGCCCGCTGTATTATTTCGGCAATGAGGCACAAAAGAAAAAATACCTGCCGACGCTGTGCAGCGGCCAGGCACTGTGGGGGTTTGGACTGACCGAAGCCAATGCCGGCTCGGATGCCGCTAACAGTGCTACCACCGCTGTTTTAGACGGTGATGAGTGGGTGATTAACGGCAGCAAAATTTTTATCACCAATGCGTCGACAGATATTACTACGGGGGTGACGGTTCTGGCCCGCACCGGCGTGCGTGATGACGGCCGTCCCGAGCTTTCCTGTATCATCGTCGAGGCGGGAACCCCCGGTTTTACCGCCAAGGTGATGCACGGCAAAATGATGTGGCGAGCTTCCAACACCAGTGAACTTTATTTTGAGGATTGCCGCGTGCCCAGAGACAACCTGCTCGGCGAGCGCGGTCACGGTTTTCACCAGATGATGCAGACTCTGGACGGTGGGCGCCTGTCCATCGGGGCCATGGGCCTGGGCGGGGCCCAGGGTTGTTTTGACATGGCAATTAAATACAGCAACGAGCGCGAGCAGTTCAACCGACCCATTGCAACATTTCAGGCCAATGCATTTAAACTGGCCGACATGGCTATGGAAATCGAATGCGCCCGCCTGCTGCTTTACAAGGCCTGCTGGTTGCGCGACAATGAGCGCCCTTTTTCAAAGGAAGCCGCCATGGGCAAGCTGTACTGCTCGGAAGTCATGTACCGTTGCGCCAATCATGCCGTCCAACTTCACGGCGGTTACGGGCTTATGAAAGAATATGACGTGGAGCGCTTTTATCGGGATCAGAAACTCCTGGATATCGGGGAGGGGACCTCCGAGGTGCAGCGCATCGTGATTGCCAGGCATGTTGGTGCGAAGTGCCTGTAGAATCTGTTTTACCTTCCAGGCCGAGTCCTCAAACGGGCTGTGAGGTTTTGCAACGGCTTCTGATTGCCATGAAGGAAAAATAATGGAGAGGAGATAAAATGGAAGACAAGAACCGACCCCATCTGGATATTGATTTTTTTGAGAACTTAACCGGTGAGATCCCGTCGGCACCCGCAAAAAGCGTGGATGACATCGGTCAACGGGTGCGGAAAATAAGAGAAGAAAAGGGGTTGTCCCTGGAAGAGCTGTCCCGGCTGACCGGATTCAAAGTGCCTTTTTTGTCGAGCATCGAAAAAGATGAGGCCCAGCCCCAGCTGGGTACGGTGATCAAACTGTCAAAGGCCCTGGACAGTGCCTTTGGCCGGTTGGTTTCCGGCGTGGGAGACAAGCTGTATTCGATTACCCGCAAAAATGAACGCCGCACGATATCACGCTCGACCTCCCATGAAGGTAAAAAACAGCTTTATATTTATAAGAGCCTGGCCCCTGATGTTAAGGGCCGTCACATGGAGGCCCTCGTCGTCCAACTGGAGGAAGACCCCGAAAAGGAGATTTCCGTGCACGAGGGTGAGGAGTTTATTTTCGTCCTGGACGGTGTGGTTGAGCTTGGCATCGGGGAGGAAACCTTCGAACTGGAGCCCGGCGACAGCGCCTACTACCTGTCCACCACCCCGCATCATATTGCGGCCAAAAGCGGCAAGTCCACCATTCTGGCTGTTTTGTACGAAGGATAATCCGCCGGAGGCGGACAAGTTTTCCACACAGACGGCGGATTTTCGGTTTGTCTCGCCGGCCGGCAGAACCGCCGGAAAACGACAAGCCGGACTGGCCTCAGCCGGGTGTTGTGCCTGCTGACCGTTGGCACCCGCCGGTCAACTGCCCCACTGATCGGTTTGGATTTTCACCACCTTGCCATTGTCAAACGTCAGTACATAAACCGGTTCTGACGGGCCGGAGTCATACACCCATTGATGCATTTCGTAATTGCGGCGGGAAGGTTCTCCACAGTTGGAAAAAACGGTCAATTCCTTGTCTCCGATATTGACAGGACCGTTGTCGCACGCCATTGAATTGACATCCTCGAGAGCCAGGCCGGGAGTGCCGCAAACCAGTACAAGTGACAGCAATACCAGCAGTCCGAAAAACACGTTTTTTGTCCGTATCATATGTTTCCTTTTTTCTCGTTGGCTGTGTGCCCGGTGGGACCGAAAAATTTAGCTACATGCCTCCC
>JAOZSC010000251.1 GCA_029939875.1 Desulfobacterales bacterium | reverse complement strand
TTTCATAGGTTGCCATGATTTGATTTGTCTCCCGTTATCCTCACCCCATCAACGTTGCCACAATCAGGAACTGTGTCAAGCACAAAACGTCGGCGCCATGGCCGTCGCATTTCAGATTGTGCAGGTCACCGCAATTCACAACTTGAAAGTCGACCGCATTTTGGCGTTTTCTAGGAAATTTTTGGGATACCCGTGAGATCGGCGACTGCATTTTGCAAAAAAAATTAAAGCTCCATAGCTACCTGCCGATAATATAGATGAAAACAAATTTGACACGGAACTGAGACTGAGCTACGCTTATAAACAGGGAGCTGGTACAGGGAGAAGCAACCATGGAAATAGATAAAAATCAATGCATTCAGATCGATGCCTACGTGAACCAGGTTCATGATAAACAAAAAACCGGCGCCGGCAATGCAAAAACGGCCAAAAAGGCCGCTGGAACCGATACGGTGGTTATTTCCGATGCCGCCAAACGCGTCCAGGAAGCCCGCCATCAACTGGATGCCATTCCCGATATCCGGCAGGAGAAGGTTGCCCAGCTTAAACAGCAGGTTGAATCCGGCACATACCAAATCAGGGCCGAAGAAACCGCCGCCAAGATGATCAAAGAATCGCTGATCAATGACGGCCTGAAATAGCCGCCGTCGTTACCAGGCTCTTTGTAAGCGCCAGGCATTGCAATGATAAACTCCCGGGACTTTCCCCGGGAGTTTTTTTTATGGCATTCCCAGGCGCCGGGGCCGGATCACCTCACTGCACATTGCAGGTCAGGCAGTAAGCATACCCCCCCCGGGGATCGTCCAGTTCCAACACCTGCCGGATCTCCCGGCCGACATCTTCATAGAACCGCACAGCAGGGAAACGGGCACCAGCGCCCAGGCGAACGGCGGCAGTCGAAAGAAAACGATTGAGCCGCCGGATTATTTTTTCCCGGGCCGTCAGGGGCTGTTTGACATAGATAATGTCATATTGCTTGAGTGCGGCCATTTTGGCCGCTGAGCGGATCGCATCCGCCAGGTCTCCGAGCCGGTCCACCAGCCCCAGTTCCAGGGCATCTTTTCCCGCCCAGACCCGTCCCTGGGCGACTTTTTCCACCGTTGCCAGCGGCAGATTCCGGCCCTCGGCGACAATCCGGATGAAACGGCCATACAGGTTTTTGATAATCTGCTCCATGGAGGCGGCCACCTGGGGATTCAAGGGCCGGGTGGAATCAAAGGGGTCGGCCATCCGGGTGGTGCCCACGCCGTCGTTATGGATTCCCAGGGCATCCAGGCTCTTGTCAAAGGTGGCAAACGCACTGTAGATACCGATGGAACCGGTGATGGTGGTGGGAGAAGCCCAGATTTCATCGGCTGCCACCGCGATCCAGTAGCCCCCGGAGGCCGCCACCGACCCCATGGAAGCCACCACCGGCTTGCCCGCAGCGACGGTGTGTTCAATTTCCAGGCGAATGGTCTCCGAGGCCAGAGCACTGCCCCCGGGGCTGTCAATGCGCAGAACCACCGCCTTGATTGCATCATTACGGCGGGCCTGCCGGATCAGTCCTGCCAGGGTGTCGGCACCGATTTTGCCTGCCGGCTGGGTGCCGTCCAGGATGATCCCCCGGGCGACAATAACCCCCACTTTGGACCGCTTCGAGTGGGCTTGCCGGCGTCTGGGCGCAATGCTCTCCAAGTATTGATCAAAATTAATTTGCCGGAACGTGTTGTGCTCGCCTTCCCCCACCAATGCGATCAGCTCTTCACGGACTTCGTCTCCGGTTTTCAGATCATCCACCAGACCGAAGTCCAGTGCCAGTTTGGCCATATCCCCGTCCACCTGCGCCAGGTACCCGGCGATGTTGTTGGCGTAATCGTCGATGTCCCCGGGGGCCAGTCCCCGCAATCCGGCAACATTTTCCTTATAAGCCTGCCATAAGACATCGAGCCAGGCCAAGTTGGCCTTTTTGGCATCCGGGGACATGTCATCGCGCAGAAACGGTTCCAGGGCGGATTTATAAGTGCCCACGCGAAACACGTGAAACTGAATCAACAGTTTTTCCAGGGCGCTTTTAAAATAATTGCGATAGACCCCAAAGCCGGAAAACAGCACGCCGCCCATGGGGTGCAGATACAGCTGATCGGCATGGGCGGCCAGGTAATACTGGCGCTGGTCATAATAATTACCGGCAGCCAGAATCTTTTTGCCCTTGGCCTTGAAACATTTTAGTGCCTGGCCGATTTCCGCCAGTTTGCTGGGCGCGACTCGGCCCAGGTCCTGCAGATCGATCACCATCATACTGATGCGACGATCGCGGCCGGCAAAATCAATCACGTCGATTACATCCTTTAAAAGGGTCTCCGACCGGCGGTCTGAGCCGAGCAGCTCGCCGGCAAGCAGGGTTTCGGATTTTTGCTCGACAATATCGCCCTGCAGCTCCAGCAACAGAGCGGCACCATCGGGAACCCGGGGCTGGCCTTTGTAAAAGACAGCAACGACAATCAGGGCCAGGAATCCAAAAACAATCAGATTGCCCAGTATCTGACGAAAGATTGATAGCCCGCGCCAGAAAAATCCGACCACGCGTCGAATAACACGAATAAATTTGGACATAGGATTGCACCTTTTGAAGCCATAAATGAGAATGCTTCCCGCACAGCGGGAGGCATCAGGAAGCCCCTTGAAAGGGGAAAAGACAATTTGTTAAGTACCAAAAGAAAGTGTCAAAAGCAAGCGAGGGGAGGTAATACATTATTTCAACAATAAAAATTTAATTAGTAATATTAAAGGAAAATCATATTTTTTTATTGATTTATTAGAATTCATGGTTATTTTTGCAAAGAACTAAAAAAACCAATGATATCGCCCCAACCGGTTCCAGCACCGGCGGTTGGCCGTCAGTTTCTGACGGTGTGGCTGGCTCCGGGTACCGAATGAAAATGCAACCCGGTTGGAGTTCATATCAGCAAGGAGGAACGTAAAATGAGTAAAATTATCGGAATCGACCTGGGAACAACCAATTCATGCGTGGCCGTTATGGAAGGCAGTGAGGCCAAGGTGATCACCAACCCGGAAGGCGCCCGGACGACACCGTCCATGGTGGCCATCACCGATACCGGGGAGCGCCTGGTTGGCCAGATTGCCAAGCGGCAGGCCATTACCAACCCCGAAAACACGGTTTTTGGGATCAAGCGGCTCATCGGCCGGACCTATGACGCCAAAGAAGTTCAAGGCGACATCAAGGTGCTGCCTTACAAAATTGAAGAGGCCCCGAATGGCGACGTACGCATCAACCTGCGCGGGAAAGCTTACAGCCCGGCGGAAATTTCATCCTTTATTCTGGCGAGTATCAAGAAATCGGCCGAAGAATATCTGGGTGAAAAGGTCACGGACGCCGTCATCACCGTACCGGCCTACTTCAGCGACAGCCAGCGACAGGCCACCAAGGATGCAGGAAAAATTGCCGGCCTCAATGTGCGGCGCATCATCAACGAACCGACGGCAGCCTCCCTGGCCTATGGGCTGGACAAGAAAAAAGATGAAAAAATCGTGGTTTTCGACCTGGGAGGCGGCACTTTTGATGTCTCGATTCTTGAGATCGGCGACGGGGTGTTTGAAGTCAAGGCCACCAATGGTGACACCCATCTGGGGGGCGAGGATTTCGACCTGCGCCTGATCGATTACCTGGTCGGTGAATTTAAAAAGGAACAGGGAATCGACCTTCGCAATGATAAAATGGCCTTGCAACGCTTGAAGGAAGCCGCGGAAAAGGCAAAAATCGAACTGTCGGCTTCCATGCAGACGGACATCAACCTGCCCTTTATCACGGCTGATGCCAACGGGCCCAAGCACCTGGCCATCAAAATCACCCGGGCCAAACTTGAAAGCCTGGTGGGCGGTCTGCTCGACAAACTGGAAGCGCCGTGCCGCACCGCACTGAAAGACGCCGGACTGACCTCCACCGACATCGACGAGGTCATTCTGGTGGGCGGAATGACCCGTATGCCGGCCGTGCAGGAAAGGGTAAAAAAAATATTCGGCAAAGAACTCAACAAAGGGGTCAACCCCGACGAAGTGGTTGCCCTGGGGGCCGCCATTCAGGGAGCGGTGCTCAAAGGAGATGTGGAAGATGTTTTACTGCTGGATGTGACACCCCTGTCTTTAGGCATTGAAACCCTGGGCGGTGTCATGACCCCGCTGATTGAAAAAAACACCACCATTCCGGCAAAAAACAGCCAGGTCTTCAGCACGGCCGAAGACAATCAGCCGGCGGTCACGGTGCATGTCCTCCAGGGAGAGCGCGAGATGGCGGCTGACAACAAAACCATCGGGCGCTTTGAGCTAACCGGAATCCCCCCGGCTCCCCGGGGCACGCCCCAGATCGAGGTTTCCTTTGACATCGACGCCAACGGCATCGTGGAGGTATCGGCCAAAGACAAGGGCTCGGGCAAACAGCAGTCGATCCGCATCACCCATTCATCGGGTCTGAACCAGGAGGAAATCGACCGCCTGGTCAAGGATGCTGAACTGCATGCCGAGGAAGACAAGCGCAAAAAAGAATTAATTGATGCCCGCAACGCAGCCGATGCGCTCATTTATGCCACCGAAAAAAGCATGGCCGAACTGGACGATAAGCTCAACGCGACAACCCGCAGTGAGGTGCACAGCGTTATCCAGGATCTCAAACGCGCCATGGACGGTGAAGATGCCGCCGAGATCAAGCGGTTGACGGAAACCCTGACCCATGCCGCCCACGGCCTGGCGCAATCGGCTTACCAGCAGCCTGGAACGG
>JAOZSC010000250.1:2567-4819 GCA_029939875.1 Desulfobacterales bacterium | reverse complement strand
ACGGCTGTCAAAGCCACAAAGCTGGGTGCCTTTGACCTGATCGAAAAACCGCTTTCCATTGACCGGGTAATTGTGGCCATCAACAACGCCTTGAACTTCAGGCGCCTTGAGGAGGAAAACAAATATCTTCGCAAAAAAACCCTGGAAAGAAATTCCATCAACGGCAATAGCCCGAAAACACTTGAGCTGAAAAATAACATTGCCAAGGCTGCGCCTACCGACTCGTGGATACTGATCACCGGTGAAAACGGCACCGGAAAAGAACTGGTGGCCCGTACCATCCATCAGCTGAGTCCCCGCGCCGATCGCCCGCTTATCGATGTCAGCTGTGCGGCCATACCCGAAGAACTTATCGAAAGCGAACTTTTTGGCCATGAAAAAGGAGCATTTGCAGGGGTTATTGCAAAAAAAATCGGCAAGTTTGAGCTGGCCAACAACGGGACCATCTTTCTGGATGAAATCGGTGACATGAGCCTGGCCACCCAGGCAAAAATTTTAAGAGTTTTGCAGGAACAAAAAATTCAGCGCGTCGGCGGAAATCGTACGATCAGTGTGGATGTGAGGGTAATCGCCGCCAGCAACAAAGACCTTGAAGAAGAAATTGAAAAAGGCCGCTTCCGGGAGGATCTTTTTTATCGGCTGAATGTGTTTCCCATTGAAGTGCCCCCGCTAAATCAGCGCATTGAAGATATCCCCATACTGGTGGAAACGTTCCTGGAGGATTTTGCAACCCGCAATCGCAGTCGCAGAAAACAAGTCACCACAGCGGCCCTGGATATTCTGTGCGGATACCCATGGCCCGGCAATATCCGCGAACTGAAAAACCTGGTGGAGAGGCTGCTGATTATCGTGGACAACGACACCATCGACACCCGGGACATACCGGAAGCGTATACTTTGGATGCCTGCCGGGAACATGAGACGACCGCGCCCCCGTTTTTCCAGATTGATGACCTTAAAAAAGCCAAACTGGCTTTTGAAAAAGAGTTTATCAATCGCAAACTCGTCCAATATCGCAACAATATCACCCGGACGGCCCAGGCCATCGGTGTAGGCCGCAGTTATTTGCACAAAAAAATTAAAATGCTGAAAAATGGTTTCACACCCCCGGAGTAAGGCCGCGTTTGAAACCAGTCTCAGTACTGGATCGAGGGCATAAATGGCCTTGCGAATTATCGCCGGACAGCTCAAAGGCAGAAATCTCAAATCGGTTCCGGGAACAAAAACCCGGCCCACTGCCGATCGCATACGGGAAGCCGTCTTTAATATTCTTAGTTTTTATGTCCAGCAGGCGGTGGTGCTGGATCTGTTTGCCGGCACCGGCGCCCTCGGGCTTGAAGCGCTGAGCCGCGGTGCTGAATCCGTCGTGTTTGCCGATATCGACCGGGATGCGGTGGCCGTGCTGCACCGCAATGTCGCCGACACCGGAATGGAAAAACGCGCCAAAATCCTGCGCTGGAACATTGTCCGCAATTTAGACAGCCTGCTTTGCCTTGATCGCGCCTTTAACCTGGTATTCATGGACCCGCCGTACAATAAAAATATGATCTCCCCTGTGCTGACAAACCTTCACCACGGCCGTTGCCTGCCGGCAGGTGCCAGGATTGTTATCGAACAGTCCCGGCAGGAGCCGATACCTGAAGGCTGCGGCCCCTTTCAGCTTTCAGATCAGCGAAGATACCGAAAAACCCTTGTTTCATTTCTGGATTATGTGCTATGAGGGGCAAATTCTGCGCTGCGGCTTGCGGGCTGTTGTTGGACAACCGTTTCACAAAAAAGGAATGATCGTCATGCAAAAAATCGCCATTTATCCCGGGTCGTTTGATCCGGTTACCAACGGGCACCTAGATATTGTTAAAAGGGGGCTTAATATTTTCGACAAGATCATCGTTGCCATTTTAACCAACCCGGGCAAAGCCTTTCTTTTTACCCTGGCCGAACGGATGGATATGCTGGGCCAAAGCCTGAAGGAGTTTCCCGGCGTGGAAATCGACACCTTTGATGGACTGTTGATGGATTATGCCGCCCAGCGCAAGGCCACCGGAATTTTGCGGGGCCTGCGTGCCATGTCGGATTTTGAATACGAATTCCAGATGGCCCTGATGAACCGTCGTCTCAACCGCGAAATTCAAACGGTATTTTTAATGACCGGTTTAAAATGGATCTATACAAGTTCCTCCATCATTAAACAGGCCGCCCAGTTCGGCGGTAACATTGAAGGCATGGTGCCGCCGCTGGTGGAAAAAAAGATC
>JAOZSC010000250.1:0-2467 GCA_029939875.1 Desulfobacterales bacterium | reverse complement strand
AAACCATGGATCTGTGGCAATTAAAAATATTTTGTCGGGTTGTCGAACTGAATAGCTTTTCCCGGGCCGCAAAGGCCATCCACCTGTCTCAGCCCACGGTCAGCAGCCATATCAAGGACCTGGAGGAGCATTTCGGCTGCCGCTTGATCGATCGCCTGCCAAAACAGGCGGTGGCGACCAGGGCCGGTGAACTGCTTTATGATTATGCCCGTAAAATCCTCGCGCTGGGTGACGAAGCCGAGGCGGCGCTGGCCGAATTCAACGGCACCATTAAAGGCCGGCTGTCCATCGGCGGCAGCACGATTCCCGGAGGGTACCTGTTGCCGCGGTTGATCGGCGCATTTGTCCGCAAATACCCTGAAGTCCTGCTGTCGCTGGTCGTAAAGGATACCCTGCAAATCATCGCAGAAGTTCTCAGCGGCCACCTGGAACTCGCGGTGGTAGGCGCCAGGTCCACCGACAGCAAAATTCGGCAGGAAAAGCTGGTTGAAGATGAACTGCGCCTCATTGTGCCCGCTGACCACCCCTGGGCGGCAAATGAGACCGTCTCGCTGGATTCATTGCTCACCGAATCTTTTATTATCCGGGAACCCGGTTCCGGAACCCTGACCTCTATCCAGGTGAGCCTGACCCGCAAGGGGTATCACATCGACGATTTTAAAATTGCAGCTGAGATGGGAAGCACCGAAGCCATCCGCCAGGGGATTAAAAACCGTGTAGGAGTGTCGATTCTTTCCACCCTGTCGGTAGCTGAAGATCTCAAGGCTGGCAGTCTGAAAGCCCTGGAAGTGGAGGGTCTGAACCTGAAGCGCAATTTTTACCTCACCCGTCACCGGCATCGCAGCCTGTCTCCCCCAGCCCGCGAATTCAATGAATTTATAAAGCAGGCACTACCGTCTTTGCCGTGACAGCCGTTCAATGACCAGCACCGTGATAAAGCCCAGCAGCGCCAGCAAAACGGCCGTCACCAGTTCGGAATCCACGCTTGGCGGTCGGATGGGCCGACCCCAGATCACGTGAAGCTTGCCGCTGATTTCCCGGGTACCCAGAACTTGTTTCCAGGGCCAGATTTTTTGCAGCGAACCGGTGATCAGCCCGGTTAAAAACGCCAGCGTCAGATTATGGAACCGCTGCAGCAGGTAATTGAGCACCCTGGAAAACCCCACCAGCCCAACCACGCATCCAATGCAAAACACTGCGATAATCACCATGTTGTGGGGTAAAAACGGATTTTTCAGGGTAGCCGTGATAAATTCGTATTTTCCCAGGATCAGCAGAATAAAAGCGCCGCTGATGCCTGGCAAAATCATGGCACAGATAGCCACCACCCCGCAAAAAAAAATGAACCACAACGCTTCAGGGGTGGTGACCGGCAGCAGGTTGACAATCACCGATGCCCCGATGATACCGGCAACGAACCAGATGCCGGCGCCGCCGGACCAGCCATCGACCTGCTTGCCCATCACCAGGATGGAAGCCGCAATAAGACCGAAAAAAAAACTCCATGTCGACACCGGATGGTAGTGAAGCAGGTAGTTCATCAGCCGGGCCAGGCTTAAAATGGCCGTGAGGATTCCCAAAAACAGGCCCGCCAGGAAACGCACGTGAATTTCCGCCAGAATACCCTTGATATCAAAGACCAGCAGACGTTGCACCGCCTTCAGATCAATTGATTTCAGGGCGGTGATCAACTGCTCGTATATACCGGTAATCAGTGCAATGGTGCCGCCGGAAACGCCGGGGATGACATCCGCCGAGCCCATGCACAGGCCCTTGAGATACAAAACCGCCGCCTGCCGAAAAGACCTCGGTCCCGGGCTCGCCCAACACGCCTCTTTCCACGTGCCGTTAAATTTATTTTTCATAGTTCGACAGTTTTTTCATTCGACCACGCTTTGGCGTGGGTCATCCTTTCGTTTGTTCTTTTCTTTCATTCGAGTTTGTCCTTTTTTTTCTTTTCATTCATCATTCGACGTTGGACGTTCGATGTTCATCTTTAATTTTATGGTTATCCACCGGCTCAAATGCATGGCAGCGGGCATGACATTATAAATTCAAGCTTCCTTCCATCCGTGCTCACCCACCAGTTTGACAAATCGGCATCCACCAAGGTTCGTCTGGCGGGTTCCTTTTTCGTCTCGATAAATTTTAATGAGGTCCTGGGTGTGCTGGTTGCCGACGGGAATCACCAGCCGGCCGCCTTCAACCAGTTGATCGATCAGTGTTTCAGGGACCTTCGGAGCACCGGCGGTGATAATGATCGCATTAAAAGGGCTTTGCTCTTGCCATCCATTGGTGCCGTCGGCACACCGGGTGACAATGTTGTGGTACCGAAGCTTGTCGAAAAGGCTGCGTGCCTGCAGGTAAAGAGGGCGCAGGCGTTCAATCGTGTATACGCGATACACGATTTGCGCCAGAATGGCCGCCTGATAGCCTGATCCGGTGCCGATCTCCAGCACCCGGTCAT
>JAOZSC010000249.1 GCA_029939875.1 Desulfobacterales bacterium | reverse complement strand
CAGCGGCGGCCTTTCGAGTGCGCAGGGCTCAAAGCGGTAAGGACACCGGGGATGAAACGCACAGCCGGTGGGCGGATCAATGGGGCTGGGGATGTCGCCCTCCATGGCAAAGGGCTCTGTTCTACAGTGAGGGTCGGGCAGCGGAACCGCCTGCAGCAGCATCCGGGTATAGGGGTGACGGGAGGCAATGCTGAATTTTTCGGTGGTGGCCAGTTCGACGATGCTGCCCAGGTACATCACGGCAATGCGGTCGCAGATGTGTTCCACGATGCTCAAATCGTGAGAGATAAAAACATAGCAAAGATTGAATTCCTCTTTCAAATCCTGCAGTAGATTGATAATTTGGGCCTGGATGGAGACATCCAGGGCGCTGACGGGTTCATCGGCCACAATCAATTCGGGGCGCACGCACAAAGATCGCGCAATGCCGATGCGCTGCCGTTGCCCGCCGGAAAATTCGTGAGGATACTTGTCGATGTCGGCTGCCTGCAGTCCGACTTTTTCCAGCAGTTCAGCGGCGGTTTCCTGCTGCTGACGGCGTGTCAGATGCCCGATGGCCCGCAGGGGCTCAGTGATGATGGCATCAACTTTCATGCGCGGGTCAAGGCTTGAATACGGATCCTGGAAAATAATCTGCATGCGCCGGCGCAGGGGTTTCATCTCGGCAGCAGGCAGTGCAGAAATATTGTGCCCGTCAAACTCGATGTGCCCGCCGGTGGGTTCGATCAATCGCAGGATCAGTCGGCCCAGGGTGGTTTTGCCGCAGCCTGATTCTCCCACCAGCCCGAAACTTTCACCGCGCGCCACGGAAAATGAAACGCCGTCAACAGCCTTTACCCATCCTGTGGGTTTGGCCAGAAATCCGCTGCCCAGAGGAAAATGCTTGACCAGATCGACGATGTTCAGCAACCCGCCTTCAACCATGGTCCTGCCTCCTGTGTTCCGGATGCTCTTTGAGCCAGCAGCGGGCGTTGTGGCCCTGCCCGATGGGTAAAAGCTTCGGCGGGTGGTGCCGGCAAAGTTCAAAGGCATGTGCGCAGCGGTCAGCGAATTTGCAGCCCGCGATAACATCGGTCAGCGGCGGGACGGTGCCGGTGATTTCGCTCAGCCGTCCGGACCGGCTTGTGGCACGGCCGGCGGTGCGCGGCATGGATTTGAGAAGTCCGCGGGTATAGGGGTGAAACGGCCGGTCAAATATGTCGGTGACATCCGCCGTTTCGATCACCTGGCCGGCATACATGACCACCACCCGGGCGGCCATTTGAGCCACCACCCCCAGGTCATGGGTGATCAGCAGCATGGACATTTTTAATTCTTCCTTGAGGCGGTTCATCAGCGACAGGATCTGGGCCTGGATGGTGACGTCAAGCGCGGTGGTGGGCTCATCAGCAATCAACAGCTGCGGGCCGCAGACCATGGCCATGGCGATCATCACCCGCTGGCGCATGCCGCCGGAAAGCTGATGCGGATAGTCATTGAGCCGCTTGGCGGCGGCCGGTATCCTGACGCGGTCCAGCCATCTTACCGCCTGGTCGAAGGCCGCGGATTTTCCCAGGCCCTGGTGGACCATCAGCGGCTCGGCCACCTGGCGGCCGATAGAAAGTACCGGATTGAGCGAGGTCATGGGCTCCTGAAAGATCATGGCGATATCCCGGCCCCGGATTTTGCGCAAACCTTCGCCATTTAAATGAAGCAGGTCCTGTCCGTTGAAGATGATTCTTCCTGATTCGATGCGCCCCGGCGGCGATGGTATCAGCCCCAGGATGCTCAGGGCGGTCACGCTTTTACCACAGCCTGACTCTCCCACCAGGCCGATGGTCTCTCCGGCATCCAGGTGAAAGTTGACCCCGTCCACGGCCCGGGCAATCCCCTCGGGAAGGTGAAAGTGTACGGCCAGATCTTTTATGTCGAGGAGTCTATTGTCCATTTAGCGCAGAAAAATTACTCGATTCGCCAAAATAAAGGCGAAATGTGTTTAAGGTGAATAAGTGAACAAGTTGACTGAGTTGGCTGAACATCAGGCAGTAGCAAACCGCTTAATCTCAACAGGCTACGCAATCTATTCAACTCAATAAACCCAATCAACCAAATCACTCAATCAACCAAATAGTATAGCGCCGTTAGCGCATAAATTTTCGCCGTTTCGACGAGCTGATTCAGGTCCACCCATTCATCCACCTGGTGGGGCACCTGGCGGTCACCGGCACCCATGGTGACGATGGGAATGTTTTTAAGTGCCCATAAAAAAGTGCCGTCGGTGGCACCGGGAACACCGGCGTAAACCGGCTGCTTGCCAGTGACTTCAACGCTGGCCCGGTGAGACGCCCGCACTACCGGGTCGTCACGATCGGTCAGCGTGCAGGGACGGTCGGTAATAATTTCCACGGCAACTTTCAGATTCCGGTTGCGATCGAGGCCCAGCAACTGGTCGTACTGCTCATAGGCACGGCGGGTTTTTTCCTCAATTTCCGTGGCCAGGCGATTCAGCCGGTTGATGATGTCCGGATGGGATTGGCCGGGAATCGTGCGGATATCCACCAGGACCATGGCCTCGCGCGGCATCACATTGAGCTGGGAGGCGCCGGTGGCCGGGGCCTGGATGACCGTCGGAGTGAAACTGGGCCATCCCAGGTGCTCATCACGGCCCGGATCTTTGGCGGCCTGCTCTTCCAGGGTGTGCAGGGCGTTGATCAGTGCGGCCACCGCCGGAGCGGTGTTCAGACCGGAAAGGGGCATGGCCCCGTGGCTCATGCGCCCGGTGACGATAAAGCGCGCCCGCAACGCTCCTTTCTGGGTGGTGCAGATCAAACCGTCCTGGGGTTCACAGATAACCGCTGCGGTCACCTTATCGGCATGCCCGCGCTTAATGAAATCCTGCACACCCAGCATCCGGTCTTCTTCGTCGCAAAGCACGCCGCCGATGATGGTACCGGCAAGCGTGACACCGGAGCGTTTCAGCGCCGCCATGGCGATCAGCATGGCCGCCAGGTTTCCCTTGGTATCATTGGTGCCGCGGCCGTACATGCGCCGTTTTACGATCTGTGCGCCGAAAGGATCATAGTGCCAGGCCGCCAGGTCCCCCGGGGTCACCACGTCCGTATGGCCTTCGAACATCAGGGTGCGCGTTCCGGTCCCGGCCGTCCAGGTGACAATGACATTGGCCCGGCCCGGGGCAACCTCATCCTGCTGCACCTCAAACCCCTGCTTTTGCGCCCAGGCTGCCACAAGATCGGCTGCCGGCTGCTCACTGGTACCGGCCGCCGGATCCCAGACCGAGTTGATCTTTACCAGGTCAGCAGTCAATCCAATGAGTTCTTCCGCAACGATTTCGTTTAAAATTTTGTTTATAATATTTTCTGGTATCATATGGAGACTCCGCAGCTTGAGCTTCACCATGGTTTGGATAAGGTGAAGTTCCCGATTTTAACAATTGGCCCGCAACATGGTTGCCTACCCTGGTATTTGGAAGCTGTTCAACAATCTTTATTATCCTCACCGAATACTCGAGCAATCTTTTTTCCAGGTCATATGTCTGTTTATTCATCTTTTTACTTCGACGTTCGATGTTGGACGTTCGATGTTCGTCTTTACCTAGCGCGCACCATCTTGGGATCCAGCGTATCCCTCAACCCGTCACCAAGCAAATTAAATCCCAGCACCGCCCAGGCAATGGCCAGCCCGGGAAAGATGGCCATCCAGGGTGCCATGGACATGAATGTCTGGGCCTCGTTGAGCATCCGGCCCCAGGAGGCAGTGGGCGGTTGGGTGCCCAGGCCCAGGTAGCTCAGGCCGGCTTCGGCCAGGATCGCCACCGCAAATTGAATCGTTCCCTGGATGAGCAGCGGGGACAGAATGTTCGGCAGCACGTGGCGCCAGGTGATGGCCCATTCGCTGACCCCGCAGGCCCGGGCCGCGGCAATAAACTCCCGCTGCCAGATGGTCTGGGCCACTGCCCGGGTCAGGCGGGCAAATATCGGGATGTAAAATATCCCGATGGCCAGCATGGCGTTGATCACGGAGGGCCCGAGGATCGAGGTGATCAGGATCGCGCTCAGCACGGCGGGAAATCCGAATAAAAGATCGGAAAAGCGCATGATAGACTCGTCCACCAGCCGGCCGTAATAAGCGGCCGCCAGTCCCAGCAGGACGCCGGCACTCAGACCGATGGCTACCGTCACCAGCCCGACGATAATCGAATTCACCGCACCCACCATGACCCGGGAGAGCGTATCCCGGCCATACTGGTCCGTGCCCAGGGGGTGGCTTATGGATGGCCCCTGGAGCCGTTCCCGCGCGCTCATCTTGTTGCCGTCGTAGGGAGTCCACATCAGGCTGACCAGCGCGACGATAATCACGATGGCCGACAGGACAAATCCGACCGCAAAATTTTTATTACCAAAAAACCGTTGCATTATTCCGTTTTCCAACTTCCGAATTCAAATTTCGCATCCCTGAAGGCTGGAAGGCTATCCGGCTAAAAAAGGATGTTATCCTTTAAAAAGCTTCCCAGCCTCCTGGCCGTTTATCCTTTCACCTTTAACCTGGTTTTACTGCGGTCGTATTCTTGGATCCAGAAATGCATAGGCGAGATCCACGATAAAATTCACCAGCACCACCGCTGCGGCCATAAACAGCACGATATCTCTGACCACCGGTAAGTCGCGTTGACCGATGGCATTGAATACCAACCGGCCCAGACCGGGCAAATAGAAGACGTTTTCGATAATGATCGCCCCGGCCAGTAACTGCCCAAGCTGAAGACCCATGATGGTCAGCACCGGGATGAGCGCGTTGCGCAGCGCGTGCACGTAAACGACAGTGCGTTC
>JAOZSC010000248.1 GCA_029939875.1 Desulfobacterales bacterium | reverse complement strand
CGGGTGCCCGTGATCGTATCGGCAGGCGGCATGCCCTCCGTGCGGGCACCGGAGGCCACGGCACCGGCAAATTTGCCGCAGGCCCATAAGCGCTTGACCCCGGAGCGAACCGCCGCAGCCCCGATCTGCCTGTGCAGTGTTTCGGCCTGATCACCCAGCTCGAGCATATCACCGGCCACAAATAAGGCCCGGTTGCCGGCGGACATTGATTTGAGGGTGTCCAGAGCGGCTTTCATCGAATCCGGATTGGCATTGTAGGTGTCATTTATAATGGTAATGCCGTTAGCCATGCGCACCAGATTCATGCGATTTGAAACCGGGCTGAAGTCTTCAAGGCCGGCTTTGATGATCGGCGCAGGTATTCCCAGCAAATGCCCCACCGCGGCGGCGGCCAGCGCATTGGTCACCATAAAGCGACCGGCAGAGTTGAGACGAACCGATAGGTTCTCACCGGCCACAGACAGGGCAAAGGTGATGCCGTGATCTGTTTCGGTCACATTTTCGGCACGGACCGCCGCCCGGGAAGACAGACCGAAAAGAAGCACTTCACGGTCTGTCTCCCGGGCTAGCTGTATGACCCTCGGATCATCCGCGTTGAGAGCGGCTTTGCCATTATGTCCGAGGCTTTTGAGCAAATCTCCCTTTTCGCGCCGGACCCCTTCCAAAGATCCCAACCCCTGCAGGTGCGCTGGACCGATGTTGGTGATCACAGCTATGTCCGGTGAACAGATGGCGGCCAGCCGGGAGATTTCACCGGGGCTGTTGGTTCCCAGTTCCAGTACCGCCCACTGGTGGGCGGGTGTGAGCCTGAGCAATGTCAGGGGCAGTCCGATTTGATTGTTAAAGTTGCCGACAGGCACCAGTGTGTTGAACTGCCGGGTGAGCACAGCCGCAGTCAATTGCCGGGTGGTGGTTTTGCCGTTGGACCCCGTGATGGCCACCACGCAAGCATTCGCGCGGCGGCGGTTAAAAGCCGCCAGGTCCCCCAGTGCGCGGGTGGTATCGTCCACTGCGACACAGGCAACACCGGCTGCCTGCCATTTTGCCACGGGAAGCTGCCCGGTTTTGTGACGGGCAATCACCAGGCCGCGGACGCCCTGATTAATCACATCTGCTGCATAGGCGTGTCCGTCGTGAACGTCTCCGACGACAGCCACAAACAGATCGTCGGTGGAAATTTTACGTGAATCAATGCTGACATTCGCGAACCGGTGATTTTGATCGTCCGCCAACAGCTCTCCTCCGGTGGCATCGAGAACCTCTGTTGTGGTCCAGGCTATGGGGTGGTTGTTAGTCATTGTTCGTTGTTAGTTGTCCATTGTCCGTAGCAATCGTTTTGTTATAACTGACAACTCCTGCCGGCTGACCGATGGTGAAAAAAATCAGAGCGTTCTTTTTAGACCCTTGATCACCAGAGTGAGCCTTAATTTCATCTTTGGTCAGCAACAGCCAGCAATCAGAATCCACTGAATGGGTGCCACTGACCACCTGCTACTGACCACCGACGGCGCGCAGCGCCTTTCTTGCCTCTTGCCGGTCGTCAAAATCGATGCTGGTTTTACCGATAATCTGGTACGTTTCATGCCCTTTGCCGGCAATTAAAACCATATCCTGCGGTCGGGACAATCGGATGCCCAGTTCAATGGCCCTGCGGCGGTCGGCTTCGACGACAAAGCCTTTTTTTTTAAAACCGTCACTGACATCGCGGGACGAATATTGCGCCATCCCACTTCGGCGGATGCCGGAAAGAATCTGATCAATGATCGCCAAGGGATCTTCCGTGCGGGGATTGTCCGAAGTGACAATCGCCAAGTCGCACAGCCGGCCGGCGATGTCCCCCATGAGGGGACGTTTGGCGTGATCGCGATCGCCGCCGCATCCGAAAATGCAGATAATTCTGGCCGGGGCAATTTTTTTTAATGACATCACGGCATTTTCCAGGGCATCCGGTGTGTGGGCATAGTCCACGTAAACAAACCGCTCGCTGTTGTTATCGATGCGTTCCAGGCGGCCCGGGATGCCTGACAGTGCCTGAATGCCGGCCGTAATCGTTTCCGGTGCAATGTTAAGGGCGGTCGCTACGCCGGCGGCACTGAGAATGTTATCCACATTATGTTTCCCCACGAGGGGAGTTTTGAAATCAAAACTCCCCTCACGGGTGGATACCCTCCCAAAGGTGCCCATTGCCTCACAGCGGAAGGTTTCAGCCGTTATATCCGCATCGGGAGCCGATCCGGTTTTTATCATCGGTGTTGTCAGAATGCGGGGCAGCTCTTTTCCCCGGACATCATCGCAGTTGACGATCGCCATGGCCCGTTGCCTTTTTGGGCCCTGCTGCAGGTACTCGGTAAACAACCGTTTTTTGCTGGCCCAGTAGGTCGCCATATCTCCGTGATAATCCAGATGGTCCTGGGATAAATTGGTAAAGACGGCGACATCGAACCAGCAGTTTTTAACCCGGTAAAGATCCATGGCATGAGAAGAGGCTTCCATGACCACGTGGGTGACGCCGTTGTGCAGCATTTCAGCCAGGATACGCTGCAGATCCAGTGCCTCCGGTGTCGTCATGGGGTTGTTGAATGTTTTCCCGGCATACCGGTAGTTGATGGTGCTGATGACACCGACATTCAACCCGGCGGCTGCGAAAATGCTTTCAATTAAATAAGCCACGGTGGTTTTGCCATTGGTTCCCGTTATGCCGATAATATTCAGCTGTTTTGACGGATACCCGTAAAAACAGGCTGCCAGATCTGCCAGGGCTATACGGGTATCGGGCACTTGCACCAGCACCGGATTTAAACCTGTTGTTGCAGCGGGGGTGGCGGTTGCAACCGGTTTTTGAACCACCACCGCGGCGGCTCTTTTTGCCAGAGCCTGGTCGATATAGTCATGACCATCGGCCGTCTGGCCCTCAATGGCAACGAACAACCCGGTCGGCAAAACCTCCTGGGCCCGGTAATGGATCGATCCGATCTCCGGATCCGGCAGCATTGCACAAGACCCTGCATTTTGAGACCGTGCGTCCCGCACCGTATACTGCGCGCCTAGCACTTTGATCGGTTCGATGGTCATGAGTAAGGTTGAAAGCTTCACCCTTTTGTCCCGCTGTCCTGAGGAACCCTGAGTTTGACGCCGCTGCCGTCAGGCGGTACGTTCAGATAAGTCAGGGTTTGCTGGGCGATTTCTTTAAATAGCGGTGCGGCCACAATGCTGCCGTAGTATTGGTCCTGGGGTTCGTCCACGACCACGAGGACCGCAATCTGCGGATTGTCGACCGGAGCAAACCCGATAAATGACGCGATGTGTTTGGTGTTTGAGTAGCGGCCGTTTTCGTCAAATTTCCGGGCGGTGCCGGTTTTACCGCCGACTGAATATCCTTCAAGGGCGGCATTGACGCCTGTTCCTCCCTTGGTAACGACGGCTTTCATGATATTTTTGACAATGCGCGCGGTTCGCACCGAAATGACGCGCCTGACTTTCTGCGGCTTGAAACGGTTCGGGATGCGACTGTTCGGATCGGTGATTTTTTCGACGATGTAAGGTTTCATCAAAATACCGTCATTGGCTATGGCCGATAGTGCAGTGATCATCTGAATAGCCGAAACGGATATGCCGTGGCCAAAAGAAATGGACGCCGTGTCGATATTCGACCAGGAAGTATAAGAGGCCAGACTGCCGGGTATTTCTCCCGGGCAGTCGATGCCGGTTTTCACACCAAAACCAAAGTCACGAAACGTCTGGTACAGCTTGCGGGCGCCGAGTTTTTCACTGATTTTTGCGGCGCCGATGTTACTCGAATATTTGACAATCTCCAGCAGCGACAGCCGGCCGTGATTGTGGGTATCGTGGACGACATTGTTGCCGATCCAATAGGCACCGTTTTCACAGAAAAAGGTCGTGCCGGAGGTGATATCGCCATATTCCAGGGCGGCGGCAGCGGTAAATATTTTCATCGTGGACCCCGGTTCAAACGAATCGGTGATAGCCCGGTTGCGGTACAGGGGTTTGGCATAATCCTGGTAGGCATTCGGATTGAAGGCCGGATAATGCGCGATGGACAGCACGGCCCCGGTGCGCGGCTGCATGACAATTGCCAGAGCGGAGCGCGCCGAATATTTTTCCACTGTTTCTTTCAGGGCGCTTTCGGTGATATGCTGAATACTTTCGTCAATGGTCAGGACCAGGTCGCGCCCCCTGCCACTGGCAGACGGTTGGTGTTGGGTCTGGAATTTTCTGTGGTTTGCATCTTTTAAAACCGTAAATTTGCGGCTGGTTCCTTGCATCAGGCGGTCATAGTAAAATTCGATTCCTTCCAATCCCTTGCCGTCCACACCCGTAAAACCCACGACCTGGGCCGCCAGGGTGGTGCTGGGATAAAACCGGTTGGGTTCCGATACGAAACCGATGCCTTTAAGTTTGAGCTCACGAACTGTCCGGGTCTCCCTGGCGGTGGTCTGCCGTTTGATCCACACAAACGATTTTTTTTTTGTCAGTTTTTTACGGATACGGGCGGCCTTCATTTTAAGGGCTTTTGCCAGCGCCTGGGCTGTGGCTTGGATGTCTTCGATATTTCCAGGATAGGCCGCTATCGAGGTTACAGTGGTGCTGATCGCCATCACGCGCATGTTGTGGCTATAAATGGTACCGCGCTTGCCTGTGGTGGTTACCGACCTTTCGATCTCATTGGATGCTTGCCGGGACAGCCATGGACCGCGGTAAATTTGCAGCTGGACGGCCCGGGCGCCGATCGCCCCAAATAAAAGCAGGAAGAAAAGAGCGACTATCAGGATCCGTATTTTAACGTATTTGCAGTCCATTTGTTTTACGCCTTATGT
>JAOZSC010000247.1 GCA_029939875.1 Desulfobacterales bacterium | reverse complement strand
AACGGGCGGCGACCTCATGGTACACATCATGGCGTTCGGTCGGATGGGGGCGAATCACAATGTTGACATCCGGAAACGTCTGATCCAGTTTAGGGATCAATTGCTGAAAATCTTTAAACACGGCATGTTTGTGATTCCACAGCCCTTGGGCATATTTCCGGCTCATACCCCGGGCGGCGCGGCCGAACCGGGCGGTCTCCCCCGGCTTTTTCACCGGTTGGAACAAGTTCATGTCCGGACCGAAGGCATTGACATGATTAAAATTGGTATTGATCAGTATAAACTTTCCGTATCGGTCGCGCAGGGCCTGCACTTCGTCTTCGTAAAAAGAATGCATTTCCGGGCGCAGCATATCTGTGCGGGGATTGCCGACACTGTGAATTGACAGATCATGTGGCAGGTGAGGGTACTGTTTCCACAACTCGACATTGTCCGGGCCCCAGGCAAATAAATGTGAAACATGGCGGATCGCTTTGGGATGCAGTCTGCGCGAGAAATAGGTTTCCGGGGGCAAATGCACCAGCGCTTCTTCATCCCAGGTGACGATTTCATGACCGAATTTATGGGCAACCTGAAAAAAGAGAAGGCTGCGGATGGTCATGCTTTTGGACAGATAGATGCTCGGTGGAAAGGAATCGATGCAAAATTCCATCTCCCGCCGCGATCCGATCACTGAGGAAAACCCCCGCCGGGCCGCAATACAGGCCAGCAGGAGCTTGGGATCCAGCTCACGCACCTGGTTTTCGACGGGGATTAGCAGCAATGTGTTTTTCATGGACATATTCTTCCTAAATTGAGCATTTCAAATTTAAAAAGCAATCATATGTGAAACGCTCAACATAGGTTCCGGTTATTGCCTGTTGGTTGCGCCTGCAATGCGCACAGCCAGGCTTTTCCCATCTAATTTATGATATTGAAGCGCTTCCGGCGGCGTACCGCAGGCCGGGAAATCATCGACGCCAAATTTTTCCAGTTGTTTTTGTCGCAGCGCAGGAGATGCCATCAGGCCGTTGAGCAAAAGATCGCCCAGCCCCCCGTAGGGAGAATGATTGTCCAGGGAAAAGAGGAACTCGCAGTCACCGATGACTTCTTCAAGCCAGTCGCCGTCAAGTTGGTTTAGCCAGGGCAGGTTCACAATCTTCAGCGCAAAGCCATCTTCTTCGAGCAATTCAGAGGCCTTAAGGGCTTCATTGAGCATCACCGGGCCGTAGGCGAACAAGACGGCATCAGTGCCCTCGGTGAGCACCGCTCCTTTTCCAGGGGTAAAACGATAGTCCTGCGGCAGTGTAATGCTTCGCGGAGAGGGGGAGATTACCAGGCGCAGCATGCAACTTTTTTCGGCGGTATTCACACACCAGTCTAACGCCAGTTTCGTTTCTATCGCATTGCACGGCTCCAGAATTGTAATGTTGGGCAATGCACCGAAAAGCGAAATATCGCGCAGGCTCTGGTGGGATTTTCCCGGACCCGCTGGAATCAGGCCTGCGTAGTGGCAGACATAGATGATTTTGGTGTCTTCGGTGGCATTGGTATAAATTTGCTCGTTTGCACGGGAGGCTAAAAAAACGCCGAAGGAATTGACAATCGGCAGCAGCCCTTGCAGGGCGAGCCCCCCTGCCATGGATACCATATCCTGCTCGGAAATTCCGTTTTCAATGAAACGCTGCGGAAAGGTATTTTCAAAAGTTCGCAGGCCGCAATCGGCGGAAAGATCGGCATCCAGCACCACCATGTCTTTTCTTTTGGCGCCCACCTCGACCAGGGCGTCGCCGAATGCATTGACCACCTTCTCGGCGGTATCTTTGAGGCGTTTGCGGTTCTTTTCCCTGGTTTCCAGCAGTTCGGTTGTCAACGGTTCCAGGCCGTACTCACCAAGGCGCGTGTTGATGCGGTCGGTAAGTTCTGCATAACCCGCTTCGAAGGAATTATCGTCCGGCGCGCCGGCATGCCACTGATACAGGTCCTCTTTTTCTTCGAGCACGCGGTGGCCTTCCATAAATGACACGCCGCGGCCTTTTACGGTGTCGGCAATCAGCACCTTGGGTTTGTCTGTAATCTGATCAAAGCGGGTAAAATTGCTTTCCAGGTCGGCAAAATTGTGCCCGTCGCAGCGCTGGACATGCCAACCGAAAGCTTTAAATTTTCTTTCCAGGTCCCCCAGGGAAATAATATTATCAACAGACTTGTCGGATTGAATTTTATTGAAATCAACAATTACCTGCAGATTTGCTATTTTCTGGTAGGCGGCGGTTTGCAGGGCCTCCCAGATTTGTCCCTCCTGAAGTTCGCCGTCTCCGGTCATGACAAATACGCGTCCCGACCATCCGTTCATCTGCTTTGCGATGGCCATTCCCTTGGCTTTGGATATTCCCATGCCCAGAGACCCCGAATTGGCTTCGATTCCGGAAATATGAACATCCGGATGCCCGTGGGTGCCGCCGAGGCGCCGCAGGTTGATAAACTGCTGCTGCGAGATGATTTCCAGCGAATACAGCACGGCGTAATGGCCGGGGGCGTCATGACCTTTTGAAGAAAAATAGATGTCGCGGTTTTGATGACCCACGCCCAGTTCAACGGTGTTCATGTGGGCGTAATAGAGAAATGTTACAATGTCCAGGCAGCTGAAACTGGAGCCGAGATGTCCCGAGCCGGCGCGTTTTACGGTGGCCAGTGCATTGGCACGGCACATATCACCGAGCAGTTCGAGCCTATTGTGCTTGTTCAAATCAGCATTGTGGATGCGTTTAAATTCTGTTTGCGGGATGAGTTTGATTTCGATCATTATAGCCGGGACTCCTTTTTTTAAGTGTAAATTCAGCCAATGGCAGAACTCGCAGAGGGTGAAAATAAAATGCTTTTGTAATTACTGGCGAAGCCAGCCAAATTTCCAGTTTTTGCCGTTTTTTTTCTGCCGCAGACAGCATGGTTCTTGTTTTGCTCAGCGCTCTCAGCGAGCTCTGCGGTGAACTATTACTTCTTTATGAGTATATAGGTTGCGTTATATGGGGCAGGCTTGCTTCACCGTTTTGAACCAGCTGTTCGGCAAGCTGCCAGTCGTATGGGTTGTTGACGTCAAAACCTTCGTAGGCCTTGGTGAAAAACGGCATGATCACGTTTCCGGCAATGGTGCGTTCCTCGAAAACAACCCGCGACCATGCAATTTCCAGGCTCGCATTTTGCACGTATATTTCCGGCAGCGAGGGGTACTGGCTGCTGTGCCAGGGCTGCTCCGCAGGACCCAGCGGCAGCAGTGGTGTCATGCGTTGGCCCCGCACCACCCACATTTTCCCGGGATGCTGGGTGCATTTTTCCACCGCTCGCAGCGAATCCACCCCCGTTTCGGCTAAAAATGCCTGCCAGGCCCGCCGGATGGTTTCCGACGGCCGAAACGGGCTGGTCGGACGCAGGATGCTGAAACAGTCATATTGGCGGCCCTTCTGCTGCAACCGTAGCAGTGTGGATTCCAGCCACTCGATGTCGGGAGAGTGATCTCCTGCGATTTCAGCCGGCCGTAGAAAAGGTACCTCCGCGCCGTAATGACCGGCGATATCCGCATAGGTTTGTGAATCCGTCGATACGACCACATCGGTGAAAATTTCACTCTGCCTGGCCGCTGCAATCGTATAGGCGATCAGCGGATGGCCCGCCAGCGGCCGAATGTTTTTATCCGGCACCCGCTTTGAGCCCGAGCGCGCCGGAATGAGGGCGACAATTGTGGGTTGGCTCTGGGTCATTTACTTTCCCTTTGGAATGACGAATTTCGAATGACGAATGTCGAATTAAGGAATTCTTCCGATTTTACATAAAGCGTTATAAAAATAGTGGAGCGAAGCGATATCCTGCATTCGTCAATCTTCATTCGTCGTTCTTCATTCCTATAGTTTCTCCGGATCAGTAATAATATATATATCTTTCAACTCCGAATAGACGTCTATGGCTTCGGTGCCGGGTTCCCGTGATCCGTTACCCGACTGGCGCAATCCCCCGAAGGGCATGTGCGGTTCGCTGCCGTAGGTTCCGGCATTGACCACCGCCACTCCGGCCTGGATTTTCTGGGTAAATTCGATGGCGCGATGAATGCTGCGTGTGTGAATGCAGGCCGTCAGTCCGTAAGGCGAATCATTGGCCATCTGCAAAGCGGCTTCAAAATTATTGACGCGATACAGGCAGGTGATCGGGCCGAACAGCTCGGTGGTGGAAATTTCATCATGGGGATCCACCTGCTCGATGAGGGTGGGGGCCATGTAAAATCCCTGTGCGTGCGCATCACCGGTCAAGCGCTGACCGCCGGCCAGAATGACCGCTCCGTTTTGTGCGGCACGGTTGACGGCCGCCAACATATTGTCCAGCTGTTTCTGGTTGATCACCGGGCCAAGGTTGTTGTTGTCGCCCGGTCCGACGGTCAGCTCACTCGTACGCTGCACGAGCATGTCGCGGAAATGATCATAGACGCTGTCAAAGATGATAATCCGGCTGCCCGATGCACAGCGCTGCCCGGCGTTGCTGAAAGCCGACAGCAGCACCCATTTGGCGGCTGCTTCCAGATCCGCGTCGTCACAGACAATCAAGGGGTTTTTGCCGCCCAATTCCAGCGAGACCTTTGCCAGACGCGCACCGGCCACAGAGGCGATTTGACGGCCCACGGCGGCAGATCCCGTAAAGCTGATGACATCAACATCCGGATGGGCAACCAGCGGCGCTCCGGCTTCCTCACCGTAGCCCTGCACGATATTTAAAACGCCGGAGGGCAGACCGACTTCATGAGTGATTTTTCCAAAATACCAGGCCGTGGCCGGTGTGTCCTCGGCGGCTTTCAGCACGGCACTGTTGCCGCAG
>JAOZSC010000246.1:4354-4854 GCA_029939875.1 Desulfobacterales bacterium | reverse complement strand
GCTGGTTCGTCCGCTTAAGGGGCCGCATGAGCGGCGTTCTCAAGGTGGGAACCGGCGTGGGCATGCTGGTCATGCCGCTGTTTACCAACTGGCTGATCACGGATTATGGCTGGCGGGCGGCCTTTTTTGTCACAGGTGTCGTGGTGCTGATCCTGTTCATCGGGCTGTCCCAGCTACTGGTGCGCGATCCGGCCAGACGCGGCCAGCGCCCCGACGGCGACGGCCGGATGGCTGCCGAGATCGGGCCGGCCGGCGAAACAGGATTTACCCTGCGCCAAGCGTTGAAGAGTCGGCAGCTTTGGCTGATCTGTACGGCGTACTTTTTATTGCTGGTCTGCGCGTTAACGGTGCTGCTGCACATCGTGCCCCATGCCATCGACATGGGCATCTCCCGCAGCGCGGCCACCCGCGTGCTGTCCACCATCGGGGGGCTGAGCATTACCGGTCGGTTAATCATGGGCTTTTCCAGCGACCGCATTGGAAACAAATGGGCCCTGGCC
>JAOZSC010000246.1:0-4344 GCA_029939875.1 Desulfobacterales bacterium | reverse complement strand
TCCACCATCGGTGGTGCCATCGGCCCTTTGCTGGCCGGCTATGTTTTTGATCACACCGGCAGCTACCACATGGTGTTTTTAGGGCTACCCCTGATCAGCACCGTGGGCCTTGGGGCCACATTGATGCTGCCTTCACCGACGCGGCGTTGAAAAACTGGAATAAAATAAAGCAATGAATGGACGAAATTAACGATGAAAGGATTTAAAAGATGCCAGAAATGACTGTCGAGCAGATTGAAGAGGCTTTGCGAAAAGAGGTCCAGACGATAGATAAAAGTGTCCAGCTATTAGCGGTTAAACAGAGCAAAAAAAAGGAGTACTATCGCGTAACCCTCAGCAAAGATGGAAAGTCGGGCAGTGCAGAACTAGAAAAAGATGTAATCAAACGCTACCTTTCCCAGCAAGGCAAAGGCAAGGAACTAAGAAGTGCGCTGGGAAAGGCGGTCAGTCATTTGAGCATAAGGTACCAGAGATAGCGCCTTTGCCCGACAAATTTAAGGGAACTCTACAATCCTGTCAAGATAGAAGCAGGGAAAAGTGGGGCCCTGGGACGCACCTGCTTTCATGCATGGCTTTTGAAAGGCATGGTTCCCTAAAAACAAATTACTTTATTTTTTTTACTCTTTCTGACGATCATTCTTTCTTCTTCAGGAATAGGGGGTGGAACAGGTTCGCCGGTAATTTCGCCCACCGCGCCAAAGCGGGGGGGGCAAACTTCAAAGCAGGTTCCGCATTTTATGCATTTGTCCTGGTCAATTACGTGTATCTGCTTCTTGCCGCCTGCAATCGCCTCAACAGGGCATCTTCTGAGGCAAATCATACAGGCCTGGCACTTCGCCGGATCAATATAGTAAGAGACAACTTCACTAAATAGCCGGTCTATCTCGTCACGGGTGTAAAATTCGTCATATTCCTCTTCTTTATCAAGACGCAGTGCCAGCTTCTCCCTTTTCAGCAGCTTGATGTAGGGGATCAGCTTTCTGACTTCTTCAAGTCTGGATTTCAATTCATTTTCGTCCAGCCCTTCGCTTTTGCCAAGTGGTCCCAGCTCCTGCACCTTCTTGCCGAAATCATTCATAACTTCGGCAAAAAGAATTCCTTCACCGGAAGACATAAATTCGATACTTAACCTTTCCGGGTTCAGCCCTATGTGTTCCATTATTTTTCTACATAGCAGCGTCATGTTCAGTGCATGGTAGTTCCCGTGAGTAAGGTAATTACATTCATTAAGATGACAACCGCCGATAAACACCCCATCCATTCCATTTGAGAACGCTCTGAGTACAAATTCCAGGTCGACTCTACCGGAACACATGACACGAATAAGCTTGGTTTCAGTTGAATATTGCAGTCTGGAAACTCCAGCCAGGTCAGCAGCGCCATATCCTCACCAATGGCACACAAAACCTAATATTTGGGGTTTAAATTTGAGTCCTGCACTCATTCGCTCTCAGCTCCTTTGTTAGTATTCCAGGCTTATTCATTTATTTTTGAGACGGGTTCACAGATATTTTCATACATTTACAACCGCCGCATCAATTTGATTCAACAGCTCTTCATCGGTAAAGTGCTTTAGTGAGATAGCCCCTGTGGGACACATTGCATTACAGAGTCCATCTCCTTTGCAGATGACAGGATTAACGATAGCCTTTTTACCCTGTCGTGTCTCCTGAAACTCTATGGCACCATATGTACAGGCTGAGATACATGCCCCGCACGCAATACACTTTGCCTCCGCCACGTCGCAAACAGAGCCGGAGGCGGTGACTAAATCCTGTGAAAGAAGAGTTAAAGCCCGACTGGCAGCTCCATAAGCCTGGCTGATCGTTTCCGACAGATGCTTGGGATAGTGAGCTGTTCCACACAGGAAAACACCTTCGGCGGCAAACTCAACAGGTCTTAATTTCACATGGGCTTCTTTGAAAAAACCATCAGGCCCCAAAGTGACCTTAAATAACTGAGAAATTTCCTTGTTGCCTGCGGGAGGAATAACGGCGGCAGCCAAAGCAAGTGTGTCGGTATCGATTGCCAGTCTCTTGCCTAAAACTGGATCGCTGACGTTAACCCTCAGAACAGAGCCGCCCCCCTGCTCAACCACCGCCACCTTTGGTTCATCATGCGGTTCATAGCGGATAAACTTTATATCTCGATTTGAGGCTTCCCGGTAGTAATCCTCGCTAAATCCATACGTTCTCATATCCCGAAAGAGAACGTAGACATCCATCCGGGGGTTTATCTCTTTTAGTTTTAAGGCATTTTTTATCGCCTGGCTGCAACATACCCGGCTGCAGTAATTCCTGTCTTCATTTCTGCAGCCCACACACTGGATCATCACCAGACTCTGGGAGTCAACAAGCCTTTCGTCTCCCTTGGCGATTTGCTCTTCCAACTCCAACAGGGTCAAGACCCTTTCATCTTTGCCGTAAAGGTATTCGGCCGGTTTATATTCATCGGCACCCGTAGCGATAATAGCGGCTCCATGCTGTATCTCCTTGACCCTGCCTTCAGATTTGACCCTGGTTACAAAATTGCCAACATAACCGGTGGCCTCTGTGATGACGGCATCAGTAATTACATGTATTAGTTGGTGCTGATAGACCTTGCGTATAAGATCATTTAAATACGCCTGGACATCTATTCCTTCCAGGGTGTAATGAAGTCTTCGAGCAATTCCTCCCGGGTCTGTGTCCTTTTCCACCAGATAAACCTCATGTCCCTGCCTGGCGATGGACAGGGCACAGGTCATGCCGGCAATGCCGCCACCAACCACCAACGCCGCCTTGTTGACCGGCAGATCCATTTCCTGCAGGGGCTCCAAAGCGGCCGTTCGGGCGATCGACATCCGTACAATATCCTTTGCCTTGGCGGTGGCCTTTTCCTTCTCGCGAGAGTGGACCCAGGAACAATGTTCTCTAATATTGGCCATCTCCAAGAAATATTGATTAATTCCAGCCTCCCGAAGGGTATCCCGGAATAACGGTTCAAGGGTTCTGGGGCTGCAGGCGGCGATAACCACACGGTTGAGCCCTTTTTCCTTGATCATGTCTGTTATTTCTTTGTCAGAATTCGTCGCACATGAAAATAGCTGTTCCTGGGCGTAGACCACATTTGGCAGGCTCAAGGCATATTCAACGACGGAAGGCACATCCACCACCCTGCCGATATTCGCTCCACAATGACATACAAAAACCCCTACCCTGGGCTCCTCTGCCGAGGCATCCCTTTCAAGCGGGTATACCCTTTCTTTGGTCAGCTTCCCGCGCCGGTATGCAAGCAGTTCACCACACTGGGAGCCGGCCCCGCTGGCACTGAAAACCGACTCGGGGATATCCATTGGACCCTGGAAGGCTCCGCTTACAAAAATTCCCGGCCGCGTGGTCTCAATCGGATTCACAAGATTGGTTTTGCAAAATCCGTGAGAATTGAGCTCGATGACATATTTTTTCGCCAATCCCTTCACGTCGGCAGGCGGGGTCAATCCAACGGATAACACCACCAGATCGAACTCCTCTTCTTTCACCCCGTCTTCGGTGGTTGCGTATTTAATCGTAACGTTTTTACTTTCCGGGATTTCCCCTCCTATTGATACGTAGCTTCTAATAAATCGAACCCCGGGAAGTTGCTCTGCTCTTTGGTAAAATTGTTCGAAATCCTTGCTATAGGACCGGATGTCATTATGAAATATGGTCGCCTCCATGGCGGCGTCATGGTCTTTTGCCAAAATCACCTGCTTCTGGGTATACGTGCAGCATACCGCAGAACAATAACTGTTGCCGCCCGGGGTAACCTGTCTGGAACCGACGCAGTGAATCCAGGCTATCTTCTTGGGATGCTTCCCGTCTGAAGGGCGTCTTATCTCACCTTCGTACGGGCCGGTGGAACACAGCAGCCGTTCAAAGTCAAGGCTGGTGACCACGTTTTCTATCTTTCCGTAGCCGTAATCGCCCCTTAATTTGGGATCATATACCTCATAGCCCGGTGACAGAACTATGGCCCCTATTCTTATTTTTATCTTCTGCGGCTCCTGGGTGAAATCTATGGCGTCATTTTTACAGACGCCCTCACAAATGCTGCATTTCTTTTCTTTGAGGTAAAGACAGCTTTCATCTATATAGGTGACCAGTGGAACAGCCTGGGAAAAATATATATGAATGGCTTTGTTAGGGGATAAGTTTTGATTAAATTGATCTGGAATTATGGCCGGACAGTACTCCACACAGGTAGTGCAACCCGTGCATCTATCCTCTATAATGTATCGGGGCTTTTTGGTCAGAACTGCCTTAAAATCTCCTGCTTCTCCTGCTACACTGTCAACTTCAGTATATGTCAGGACTTCTATGTTGG
>JAOZSC010000009.1 GCA_029939875.1 Desulfobacterales bacterium | reverse complement strand
AATTTGTTTTATTGCTCAGTTTTCCGGCAGCCCGATCGGGATCCATCAAGTTGGCTCCATCGGCATTACCTAAAATATTGAGACTGTACCAACCGTCAACCAGCAGATTGCGGGCCTTCAGCGCTGATGCCAGGACGACTTTAAAATAGGTCTGGCCGGTTTTGCCATCGCGGCCGGCCATGGGGACCCCCATTTTTCGGGCTTCATTGAGCACCGAGGGGATTTCGATCCGGTTGGGAGTGAAATTGATCACCGGAATCCCGCACCGGATGGCCGCCACGGTGTATGCCAGATCCGGCAAACAGGCGATGTCCATCTCGTTCGCAAGCTGCGAGAGGCTCTGGCAGCCGTTGAGATCCGGGCAGGCGGCGGCCGGCAGTAAATTGATGAATACAGCCCGGGATGAAGGGTGAATGGATTTGAACTGTTCAATTTCCCGGACCAGATCCTTAACCTGGCGGTCGAAACCGGCATTGGGGTCAGGGGCGCGGAATAAAGTCAGCTGTTCAAGAAACTGCGTATGGGGGCGCCAGATGTCTTCCGGGATAACCCCGTGTTTTTTGATGGCGGCGGTAAGGCTCAGGCTGTCGGCATCCCAGCCGGCAAAACCGGTGGCCTGCACCGGTCCCAGGCCGGCAAACAGATCTGCGGTGGTCAGGCTGGGCAGTATTTGATCGGGATTCCGGCGCATGGCGGCCACTGCCACCGCCAGGGTGGATGCCACCGCTCCCCGGGCTCCGGCGACGATCAGCAGCAAAGAGTCGTTTTTTAAACGTTGAGATGAGGTCATGGTAAACATACCGGAAGCAGGTTCAACGAGAATCTTGCAAATGAAGGCCTGCGAAGCGTATAAAATTCAGGTTTAATAGCCTTCAAATACCGGGAGAGTATAGAAAAATGCATGGGAGGTGTCAAGCAGGCAAATGCCGGAGGCGGGGCCGAATCGCCTCAATGGTTGACGATAGACATTGCCTATGACCGGAGAGATGGTGTCTGGGCAGTTTTACGTCTTACCCGGGACTAGATATGGCAGCCGCTGCTACAATGCGCGACTCTTGGAATCGTAAAACGTCTCACAGCCATCACCTCCTTCCGGTGACTTGACTCCGGTTATTTCACACCTTCGATCCGCTTCAATTTTTTGCCATTGAAAATCTTGAGGTACAAAATAAGAGTAACTTAATATATATTATAAATAAATTTACCTGTCAACCTGAAATGTCTCGAAAACAGGGATTGTTGGACCTCTTTACAAGGTCGGTTATCGGTTATATATTTACGCAGCAATGAATACCCTGCAGGCCGGTCGTATTGCTGCAGGAATCGCCGGGGTAATGCAGAAACCCAATTGAATGGCTGGAAAACAAAAGGAAAGGATAGAAAAATGAGTTATGATTTTAATGCGGATGAGGTGTTTGCAATGGCCGAGCAACTGGAACGAAATGGGGCAAACTTTTACCGTTCGGCCGCTGAAAAAACAGGCGATTCCGCCAACAAGGACTTTTTGTTGGAACTGGCGGCCATGGAAGACGATCATGAAAAAACGTTTAAAGCCATGCGGGCGGACCTGACGGCCAAAGAAAAAGAGTCAACCGTTTTCGACCCCCAGGGCGAGGCGGCCGCATACTTGAAGGCCCTGGTGGATACCCGGGTTTTCTTTGAAAAGGAAATTGATCTTTCTTCAATGAAAGCAATCCTCAAATCCGCCATTGAAGCGGAAAAAGATTCCATTGTGTTTTATCTGGGGATGAAAGAAGCGGTGGCGGAAAGCCTGGGCCAGGGTCGTCTGGACGGGATCATTAAAGAGGAGATGGGGCATATCAGCCTGCTGAGCAAAAAATTGGTGGCTTACAGGGATTGATGCAGACCTGGCCGGATTGGCTATTGGAAATCATCTGGCTGCGACGAGTCGCGGCCACAATATTCAACAAAGGAGGAAGTAATGAGTAAAGTTTTAATCGCGTATGTCAGCCGAAGCGGAAATACTGAAAAAATGGCTGAATATCTTGCCGAAGGCGTTCGAATCACCGGCCAGGAGGCCGTGGTTACAAAAACAAAAGATATCAAAAACGAAAAGGAACTGGCGGGCTATGACGGCTTTATTTTTGGCTGTCCCACTTACCACCGGGACATGACCGCGGGAATGAAAACTTTTTTATTTTTGGCCGAAAAAGCGAACCTGGTGGGGAAAATGGGCGGCGCATTCTGTTCTCACACCCACAGCGGGGAGTCGGGTCCCATGATTTATGATACCATGATGCACGTATTTAAGATGGACATGGTCGACCTGGGAGCTTTGAGTTTAAAAGAGGCTGTCATCGAGACCGGCGATGGCCTCAAGGCCTGCCAGGATTACGGCAAGGCTGTTGCATCCAAGCTGGCCGAATAGTCTACCTCAACGTTGCAACATTAAGGTCTATTTGGAGAAAACATTGTTCGCAGGGCGCCGTTCGGGGAAGTAAAATGCTGGACGGTGCCCCCTGGCCCTGAACAGCAGGCCGCCTTTTTACTGCGCATCCCGGCCGTATTCGGCCAACTTTTCCAGCCCTTCGCGGTTCAGCAGCCGGATTTGACGGCCGTCAACCCGGATTAAATCCTGCGTGGACAGTTTGGCGAATATGCGCGACAGGGTTTCCGGGATGGTTCCCAGGATGCTGGCCAGCAGGCCTTTTGAGATGTTCAACGTGACAGTATCCACGCTTTCCTGTTCGTCGGCCAGGTAGACAAGATATGAGGCCAGGCGGGCCGGCACTTCTTTTAGGGAAAGGTTTTCAATTTGAACGGTAAACTGGTGCAGCTTGACCGACATGACGGCCAACAGGTTCAAAGCTAACGAAGGGTTGCCGGCAATTAAATCCACGAATGCTCTTCGTGGAAAAAATAGAACCCGGACCTGGGTGATGGCTTCCGCGTAGGCCGGGAATTTTTGCCCGGTAAAAACCGAAACCTCACCAAACGACTGGCCGGGGCCGAAAATGTGCAGAATTTGCTCTTTTCCATCAATGGACACCTTGTAGACTTTGACCCGGCCCTCTGCAATCACAAAAAAACCACTGCTTTCATCTCCTTCGGAAAAAATGCTCTGACCTCGGGGGAACTTTTTATCGACAGCAATTTTTCGGATGGCGGCCATTTGGTCTTCGGGCAGACCGTTGAAAAGGGGCAGGGTAGTGATAACATCCAGACTTTTTTTCATAATACTTTATTTTTATTCAGTTTTTTTTATTAATGTCAAGTTTTATTCTATTTTTGATTTAAGTCAATGTATCCTTGGAATAAGTTCTCTATAATTGTAATCAGTGAGTGACGGTTTCTAATGGTGCTGTCAAAACCACAGGCGAAAGGATAAGACCCATGAAATGTCCAGGACAAGACACACAATACTGGAAGCCGGGGGCGATTTTTAACGTCAAGTGCCCGCAATGCGGTCACACGGTGGAATTTTTTAAGGATGACACCGCACGCAAGTGCAGCCATTGCGGCCACCGGTTTGTCAATCCAAATATGGACTTTGGCTGTGCATCCTATTGCCAGTTCGCCGAACAGTGCCTGGGGACTTTGCCGCCTGAACTTCTGGCCCAGAAAGAAGATTTGCTCAAGGATCGCGTGGCCATTGAGATGAAGCGCTATTTTAAAAGTGATTTTAAACGCATTGGCCATGCCAGCAGGGTAGCGCGTTATGCCGAACGGATCGGCAAGTTCGAAGGCGGCAACCTGTCTGTGATTCTATCTGCGGCTTACTTGCACGATATCGGCATACTGGAAGCGGAAAAAAAATACGGTGACGGGGCGGCTGAGCATCATGAAGCTGAAGGCTCCTCTATCGCCGCCGGCATTTTGGACAAACTGGGCGCCAGGGAAGAAATCGTTAAAGAAGTCTGCGATATTATCGGGCATCATCACCATCCGGCCGCCGCGGACGGCGTAAATTTCAAGGTGGTCTATGATGCCGATATGATAGAGAACATGGACGAAAAATGCAAGGAGACCCCGGTGGATAGCACAGAGCTGGCGGCCGACATCAAGGCTGCTTTTCTGACCGATAGCGGGCGCGATATGGCCAA
This sequence comes from Desulfobacterales bacterium, assembly GCA_029939875.1. GTDB lineage: Bacteria > Desulfobacterota > Desulfobacteria > Desulfobacterales > JAFDCJ01 > JAFDCJ01. Next base: position 13,417 of record JAOZSC010000009.1, on the reverse strand, counting down.
AGAAGTGCTTCTGGGTTGAACGCGGTGTTTTAAGCCCCGAATTTCGTCCAAACACTCAATCCTTGAAAAGAATAATAAGGAGAGACCATGCAAGTAATGCGCAAGATTATTGAAATCGATGAGGAGCTGTGTGACGGCTGTGGCAACTGTGTCCCGGCCTGTGCCGAAGGAGCTCTGCAAATCATTGACGGCAAGGCCCGGGTGGTGGCCGAGTTTTATTGTGACGGGCTGGGAGCCTGTCTCGGGGATTGCCCCACCGGCGCTCTGAAAATTGTTGAGCGCGAAGCGGAAGAATTTGACGAAAAAGCCGTGGAAGAATTGTTGGCCCAAAAAAAACAACCGGAAGCCAAAGTGCTGCCCATGGCTTCCGGGGGGTGTCCGTCGGCCAGACTCCAGACTTTTGGGATTTCCGAATCGTCGCCGTCAACTGACCCCTGCATCGAGGCCAACACACCCGCTGCCCTTGAACCGGCTGAATCGGCCCTGACTCACTGGCCGGTGCAGATCATGCTGGTGCCGCCCACGGCACCTTTCCTGAAAAATGCTGACCTGCTGGTGCTGGCTGACTGTGCAGCGCTGTCCTTTCCGACCCTGCACCGGGATCTTCTGCCGGGCAAGACGGTGATGATGGGTTGCCCGAAGTTTGACGATGTCGAGCACTATATCGAAAAATTTGCCCAGATCTGCAAACAGGCCGACCTCAAAAGCATTACCGCCGTGGTAATGGAGGTGCCCTGCTGTTCGGCGTTGCCGGTAATTGTCCAAAAAGGCATGGAGCTGTCCGGGGTCCAGATCCCCATGGAACAGGTGGTGATCAGCACCCGGGGAAAGGTTTTGGAGCGCCGCCAGGTGGTGCAGGCTGCCTAAAAACGGGTTCAAGGTCCAGGGTGCAAGGCACAGGGAAAAAGAAAAAGGCTGGGAAGCCAGAAAGCTTGACGACCAAGGAGATTTACCCTTCCAGCCTTTGAAGTTTTCCCTTCCGCATTCCAAATTCCCCCTTCCTCCCCTTTCTGTCTTATGAGACACTAATGTGTCAAAAAAATACGAGACTGCCTTGCATTGATTTTTTTATTATGATATTCGAAAATTACCTCTTTAGATAGATGTCCTTTGGTTGTGCGAATGTGGTTTCCTGTATCACATGGGCAGACAAAACTGTCGCAAAAACGGTTGCAGCTAACGGGGAAATAGACCGTAACGTCAGGATAATAGACCTCCTGCGATTAAATTGCTACCCTGCATTCTTTCCTGGCATACTACTTGAATACCCAAGACTGATGTCGGGCTCAAATGCATCCGGCCGGCCGGTCCTGCCACTCTTCGGCGGATCGCAATTTATCGGGAGGGCAACCACCATGAAACCCTGCAACCTTCACATCGAAAAAACACTCAAGCTTGTCGATGAAATGATTTGTCTGGCGGACCAGGGAGACACGGATCGGGAAGACAATGGGTGCGGAATTCTATACGGAGTTTTGCGGGATTCAGCCTATAAGCTTAAACATCTGGCTGAAAACGAAAAAGAAAATCACATCCGCAAGGGGTGGTGGCCCGGAAATTAGAAACGATCTCAGGATATAATCCATTTCACATGATTTATCGAACACACATTAAGGAGGAAGATTCATGGCAGAATTGAAAGGAACCCAAACCGAGAAGAATATTTTGACCGCATTTGCCGGTGAGTCCCAGGCTCGAAACCGGTACACTTATTTCGCCAGCCAGGCGAAAAAAGAAGGGTATGTTCAAATTTCCGACATATTCACCGAGACGGCCAACCAGGAAAAAGAGCATGCCAAACGGTTGTTTAAACTGTTATCGGGTGGAGAGGTCATGATTTCCGGCGCTTTTCCGGCCGGCACCATTGCAGCGACGGTGGAGAATTTAAAAGCTTCGGCTGCCGGTGAAAATTACGAGCATACCGACATGTATCCCGGCTTTGCGAAAACTGCTGAAGGAGAAGGGTTTAGCGAGATTGCGGCAATTTTTCGGGCCATTGCCGTTGCCGAAAAACAGCATGAAAAAAGATATCTTGACCTGGCGGCCAACATTGATGCCGGACGGGTTTTCAAAAGGCAAACAGCGGTGGTCTGGCGTTGCCGCAATTGTGGCTACCTGTATGAGGGCCAGACAGCACCGGAAAAATGTCCGGCCTGCGATCATCCCCAGGCGCATTTTGAGTTGCTGGGAGAAAACTGGTAACACAATTATAAACCGGAAATTTGGCCACGAAGGCCGAAATACACGAAACAAAACTATCAGCGATAATTTATCTTTGGTGTATTGGTGGCGAAAAGCTTTTGTCACAAAAAAACTTACTTTTAAGATTCTATTAACCTGAAAAAAATAGAAAGGGGAATAAAAATGGCGGAAAAATTGGAAATATACAAATGCGAGGCCTGCGGCAATATCATTGAAGTGCTCCATGGCGGCGGCGGCGAACTGGTTTGCTGCGGAGAACCCATGAAGCGGCTGGTGGAAAACACGGTGGACGCTGCAAAGGAGAAGCATGTCCCGGTGATTGAAAAAGTCGAAGGCGGCGTCAAGGTCAAGGTCGGTGATGTCGCCCATCCCATGGAGGAAAAGCATTACATCGAATGGATTGAGATCATTGCAGACGGCAAGGCCTACCGGCAGTTTCTGAATCCGGGGCAAGCACCCGAAGCGGTTTTTCAAACGGATGCCCAAAATATTACCGCTCGTGAATACTGTAATCTGCACGGGCTGTGGAAAGGATAAGTGCAATGTTGTCTGAAAAAATGCAGCAGGCACTCAACGGCCAGCTGAAGGCAGAATTTTACTCGGCTTACCTTTACCTGTCGATGCACGCCTATTTTAAATCCATTAATCTGGATGGGTTTGCCAACTGGATGTATTATCAGGCCCAGGAAGAATTGGGCCACGGGATGAAGTTTTATGATTTTATCAACCAGCGGGGCGCACGGGTACAGCTTCAGCAAATCGAGGCCCCCAAGACCCGATGGGATTCCCCCCTGGCGGTTTTTGAGGCCACCTTGCAGCATGAACAGAAGGTAACCGGCCTGATCAATGAACTGGTGGAACTGGCATTAGGCGAACATGACCACGCCACCAATATTTTCCTGCAGTGGTTCGTGTCCGAGCAGGTGGAAGAAGAGGAAAATGTCGGTGGTGTACTGGAACAGCTGAAGCTGATGGGAGAGACCAAGGGCGGTCTTTTTATGATCGACCGAGAGCTTGCCAAACGCAATCCGGGCGCAGCCCCCACCGAAACGGATTAAAAAGAGGCCCGTTAATTACCGGTGGCCAATTGGTTTATGCCGTCGCGGCAGGCGGCCGCCGGAAACCACGGACCACAAAATAAGGAGGTAGTAGTATGCCAAGCTGGAAATGTTCAAACTGCGGTTACAGCCTTGAGGCCGACGCGCCTCCCAACGAGTGCCCGTCGTGCAGGGAAAAGTGCGAATTTCTGGATAATTCATGCTATACACCGGATTGTGCCTATGAAGGTACCGATCCGCGGATCGGCAAACCCAAAGGGTGATCGGCGGTCTTGCGAACCCAAGAAATTATGTCATGGGCCGGTAAGGGTGGCCTGACACCAAAGGAGAATAAGTATGGCCAAGGTTTTGATTGTCTATGCGACGCGCTCGGGTGGGACCACGAATATCGCCGAGCTCATTGGAGAGGGACTCCGGATTGCCGGCCAACAAGCCAATGTGGTTAGCGTCAAGGACGTAAAAAGTGAAGCGGACCTGGGAGGCTATGACGGGTATGTATTCGGCTCCGCCACCTACCACGGGGAAATGCTTCAGGGCATGAAGACGTTTCTATTCCTGACGGAAAAAGCAGCCCTGGAGGGCAAAATCGGCGGGTCCTTCGGCGCCTATGGCTGGAGCGGCGAGGCCATCGACCGTATCTTCGAGACCATGAAGCATGTTTTGAAGATGGACATGGTCGGCGACGCGCTACGGCTAAAATCCAGTTCTCTGGGCGGCGGTCAGCAGATGGCCCAGGATTACGGCCTGGAAATCGCCAGAAAACTGGGAGCATGAAAAGCCTTCCATCGGGATGTCATTCACACGCGGCGGCGCAGTTAACTGCCTATCCAGTGGGCAGATGGATGGTATGCAAGTGGTTTTAAACTTGCAAATCGGTTCGCATGCATGCGCACTGAATCAAGTCGTTTCGGTGCAACCCCAATCGAGTTTATAAATTGAAAGTCACGGAGGAAATCATGGCAGAAAACATTTCGACTCCCCAACATTGTCCTGGTTATGCTGATTTTAAAAACCTCAAGGTTGTCACCTGCAAATGCCCCAAATGCGGTGCGGAAAAAGAGATATTTTCGGATGAATTTGACAAGGCCCACACCTGCAGCAAGTGTGGCGAGCCCATTGATTTTTCCGAGTGTACCATCGAAGGTGAAGGCAAAAGTATTTCCCCCCGATAGTATTGCTGCATCCGGCGGGGCCGGTCGTACGGTTGCGACATCTTACGGGCACGGATAGAGTCAGGTGCCAAGTGGATAAGTGCCCGGATCTGCGTGTTTTTTTCGCCCGGGCCGAAGAGCTTGGTAAAGAACAACCCGAAACTCAGCGGGCATGCAATTTACAAAGCCGGCCCGCTGATATATTTTCACAGGTAGATGACATGATGAGGACCAGATTGCTTGCAGGATTGCTGCTGATGGCTGCCATGTTGGTTGTGCCGGCGGTTTCGTTTTCCACGGCTGACCAAAACAAGGGCTCGAAAACCATCGAACTTGACGGCGGCACAAAAGGCAAGGTTGATTTTCCCCATCGCCGGCACCAGGATAAACTGGACGACTGCCAGCGGTGCCACTCGGTTTTTCCCCAGGAACCCGGGGCCATCAACCAGCTCAAAGCCCGGGGCGATTTGAAAAAAAAATACGTGATGAACAAGCTGTGCGTCAAGTGCCACAAGATAGAAAAAAAGGCGGGGCGCAAGGCCGGGCCCACCACGTGCAGCAAGTGCCATGTTAAAGAAAAAAGCTGATTTTTAGGCCTCAAGTCATAATCTATTTTACTGGTAAACAGGCAGGTGCCCATGCTGGTTGTCGGCTTACAGGGAAGCCCCCGTAAAAAAGGAAATACAAATTATCTGCTGTCCGCCTTTATGGAGGCCGCGCAGAAAGCAGGCGCCCGCACATGCGTCATTGACGTTACCCGCAGGAACATCGTGCCCTGTAAGGAATATGTCGTCTGTGAAAAAAAGGGATTTTGTCCCATCGAAGATGATGTCAGAGACGAAATATATCCCATACTGCGCCAGGCGGAGGTTGTGGTGCTGGCCACGCCCATTTTTTTCTACAACATGACCGCCCAGCTTAAGGCGGTCGTTGACCGCTGCCAGACGTTCTGGGCGCGAAAGTATAAACTCAAGCTGAAGGATCCTGCAGCAGCCATGCGCCGGGGGTTTGTGCTGTCCGTCGGGGCGACAAAAGGAAAAAACCTGTTTGAAGGCCTGAACCTGACCGCCCAGTATTTTTTTGACGCCATCGCAGCGCAGTATGAAGGCAGCCTGACTTACAGGGGTATCGAGGGACCAAAGGACCTGGCCCGGCAGCCGACGGTGCTCGAAGACGTTCAGAAGACGGTAGACACTCTTTTGCAACCGTTTCAGGGGCGTAAAAAAGTACTGTTTATCTGCCGTGAGAATGCCTGCCGCAGTCAGATGGCGGCAGCCATTGCCCAGTTTATGGCCGGTGATCAACTGGACGTGATGGATGCCGGCAGTCAGCCTGCCGATAAGGTCAATCCGGACATGGTTAAAGTGATGCATGAAAAAGGGATAGACATGGCATTTCGCAGCCCGCGATCCCTTGACGAGGCCCTTGCAGCCGACAGCCCCGAGTTGATTGTTACCATGGGCTGTGAAGAACAGTGCCCGCTGGTCCCGGGAGCACGGAAAATCAACTGGGATCTGCCGGATCCCGCCGGCAGGCCGCTGGAATTTATGCGTACGGTCCGCGATGATATCGAGCAAAATATACAGCAGTTGATCCGGGAGATATAGTCTTAATTGTGCGCTAAGCGCACAATTATTGTAAATGCGAGGAGGTAAAAGTGGCGAACCCTGAAGAGATGTATCAGTGCCAGACGGTTAATTGCGGCTATGTTTATGACCCGGACAGGGGTGATCGCCGGGCAAAGATTGCCAAGGGGACCCATTTTGAGGATCTCCCGGATGACTGGCGTTGCCCGGTGTGCGGCGCGAGCAAAAAGATGTTCAAACCGCTGGCCGGCCCCGGCTCCGTGAAAGAAGAGCAGCAACAGGCTTAAAAAAATATATTAACCACCCAACCAGACAAAAGGAGAAAGGCAATGGACAAATACGTGTGTACGATTTGCGGCTATGTGTACGACCCGGCACAGGGAGACCCGGATAACGCAGTGGCGGCCGGCACCAAGTGGGAAGATGTGCCGGATGACTGGGAGTGCCCGGTGTGCGGTGCTGCCAAAGATGATTTTGAAAAGGAAGAATAGCGGCCTCAGGCGCTGAGTGCCAATGATCAACTCCAATGCCCTTTTTGCGGCCGAAATTAAACCTTCCGGCAAAAAGGGCATTGTTACTGGCGCAGGGGCGGCGATCTGAAGACCCTGGTGGTGGCTTGTGAAGGTAGGTGTGATTGTAAAAATGTAATCTTAAACCAGGATAAAAGCGGGGATTAAAAATGGAGACGATCGAAATAGCGGACGGTGTTTTCAGTGTCGGCGTCACGGATTGGAATATCCGGGATTTTCACGGTTATTCCACCGATCTGGGGACAACCTACAACAGTTTTTTAATTGTGGATGAAAAGACCGTGCTGGTCGATACGGTAAAACACGATTTTACCGATCAATTGATTGACAATATCGCCCGGGTGGTCGATCCAAAACAGATCGATCTGGTGGTCAGCAACCACACCGAGATGGATCATACCGGTGCCCTGGCCCGGGTGATGCACAGAATCGGTGAGGACAAACCCGTTTACTGCTCAAAAATGGGGCATAAGAACCTTGCCAAACATTTTCGCCAGAAATGGAACTATCACCCCGTGGCCAACATGGAGGAACTGAGCATCGGCAAACGGACCCTGACGTTTCTGGAAACCCGCATGATCCATTGGCCGGACAGCATGTTCACCTATCTCAAGGAAGACAAGATTTTGTTTTCCAGCGACGGTTTTGGCCAGCATTACGCCGGTCCGGAAAAATTCGATGACCAGATCGGTGATGCGATCATGCAGCATGCCAAAAAGTATTTTGCCAATATTTTGATGCTGTATTCGACCCATATTCAAAAATTGCTCGACAATGTTATGAGTCTGGGGTTGGAATTTAAGATGATATGTCCGGATCACGGCATCATCTGGCGTCAGGATCCGGCGAAGATTATCGAGGCATACGTGCGCTGGTGCCGGCAGGAACCACAGCAAAAAGCCGTGGTGATATACGATACCATGTGGCACAGCACGGAAAAGATGGCCGAGGCCGTTACGGCCGGGCTCAACCGGGAAGGTGTTGCGGCCAAACCCTTTCATGTCCGCAAAAGCCATCGCAGCGAGATCATGACCGAGGTGCTGGACGCCGGGGCTGTGGTGGTCGGCTCTCCCACCCTGAACAATCAGTTGTTTCCCCCCCTGGCGGACATTCTTACTTATATGAAAGGCCTCAAGCCGTTGAACAAGATCGGCGCGGCGTTCGGGTCTTACGGTTGGTCCGGTGAAGCCGTCAAGATGATCAACCAGGAGCTGGAAGCCATGAAATTTGACGTCATCGATCCGGGCCTTAGAATTCAGTATGTGCCGGACAAAGATGCCCTGGAAGCCTGTTATGAATTGGGCCGCAAGGTCGGCAAGGCCGTTAAGGGGTAGTTGATTTAAACCGCCGTCAAGGGTTTAAAACGGCTTTTGGGGCCGTATTTTAAGTGCGTTGCATCCAGTACCAAAAGAAAGTCGGGTATGAAAATACCGGTTGTTGAACTCAGTGACTGCATTGTATGCGGCGTTTGCGTGGAGGTTTGTCCGGACGTATTTCGCCTAAATGACGCCGGGTATATTGAAGTGGTCGATCTGGACGACTACCCGGGGGAAGTCGACGAGGCAATTAAAAACTGCCCCGCCGATTGTATCTACTGGGAGGAACTGAAAGGATGATGAAAGGATGAACACCGAAAGGACGAACGTCGAACATCGAATGGGCGGCCGACAGCTGAAAAAAATAATCCTGCAGCTGCTGCAGGGCGGCGATTTTGCAAAGGGACTCGAAGAGATCCGCCGTATGCCCCCCCGGCAGGCCGTCAACCCGCTTTTCTCCTTTCTGTGCAGTCTGGACGAGCAGGTGAAATGGCGGGCGGTGACTGCCATGGGAAAAGTGGTTGCCGATTTGGCGGGCTCGGACCCTGAGTCCGCGAAGGTGGTTATGCGCCGTTTTATCTGGCAGTTGAACGACGAGTCCGGCGGAATCGGCTGGGGGTGCCCGGAATCCATGGCGGAGATCATGGCCCAAAATGAACGCTTTGCCGGGGAGTACGGGTGCATTCTTGTTTCCTATCTGCAGCCGGAGGGCAATTATCTGGAACATGAAATGCTGCAGCGCGGACTGCTGTGGGGCATCGGTCGGCTGGCGCATACCCGGCCGCAGTACTTGCCCGGCGCAGTGGCGTTTCTGCCTCCGCATCTCGATTCTTCGGATCCCCACTTAAGGGGCCTGGCAGCCTGGGCGGCCGGTCCCCTGGACGGTGCCAAAACCATTAAAAAGTTGCGGCAGCTAACCGACGATCCCGGCTGCCTGACCCTCTATCGCGATGGTCGCTTGATTGCCTGTTCCGTCGGCGGACTGGCGCGGGGGGCCTTGGAAACCCAACTTGAGGTGCGATGAAATGCAGTGGATGCCGGAAGCAGAGGAAGCTATTCGCAAAGTGCCGTTTTTCGTGCGTAAGCGCGTCAGGGGCCGGGTTGAAAAAGAAGCCGCCCAGACCGGAAGAAAAACAGTCAGCCTGGCCGATGTTAAGACCACCCAGGCGCGTTACCTGACCCGCATGGCCTCTGAGATCAAAGGATACCAGATCGAAACCTGTTTCGGACCCGGCGGATGCCCCAACCGGACGGTTGTCAGCGACGGGCTGCTCGAGCAGATCGAAGCCCTGATGAAAAAAGAAGATTTGCTCGGGTTTTTGCACCAGCGCGTGAAGGGGGATCTGAAATTTCACCATGAATTCAGAATCGCATTGGCCGACTGTCCCAATGCCTGCTCCCAGCCCCAGATAAAAGATATCGGTATCATCGGCGCCGGCACACCGCGGCTGACCGCAGCGTCCTGCAGCCAATGTGAAGCCTGCCTGGATGCCTGCCGGGAAAATGCGATTATCCTTGAGGGGGACCCGATATATCCGCAGGTCGATTTTTCCCGCTGCCTGCATTGCGGGAAATGCATCCAGGTGTGCCCCACCGGCACGATTGTCGAAGGCGCCACGGGGTTTCGGATCCAACTGGGGGGCAAGCTCGGACGCCATCCCCGGCTTGCCAGGGAACTGCCCGGAATTTACAGCCACCAGCAGGCGCTGCAGATTGTAGCGGCATGCCTGCGCTTCTACAAGCAGCACAGCCGGCATGGGGAGCGCTTTGGCCAGATTTTATCCCCGGCCGTTTTTAAAACGCTGGCCGAACGATTCCCCGGCTAACCTTCAACGCATCCTCTGATTGACAATCCTGTAATCTGTACTAATTTACTAGGAAAACAAACACCGGCAGCAAACACTGCCACGGAGGTAAGCTCTCAATAAGTTAGGGCAATCTGCTACCAATCGAAATCAAAATGCATATTGCGCGCCGCCGACTGCAGCTTTTTGAGAAGTTACCCACGAAATCCAAAATAAAGGAGGACGATACCCATGGAAAAACAAACCTTTTCAATTCCCAACATTTCCTGCGGACACTGCGTGATGACGATTAAAAACGAATTGAGTGAGCTGCCGGGGGTTACCGCTGTGGACGGCAGCCCGGAGGCCAAAACCGTTGATGTTCAATGGGAGGCGCCGGTCACTTTAGAAAAAATAAAAGCAACCCTGCAGGAAATCAACTATCCGGCAGCCTGATAACCCTCAACGGCGCATAAACCACATAGCAAACACCACCTGTCAAACAAAAGATAAGGCAAAGCCATGACAGAACAAAAATACACATTACCCATTACCGGCATGACCTGTGCCAACTGTGCGGCCAACATCGAGCGGGGCGTTAAAAAGCTCGGTGGCATCGCCGAGGCCAGCGTCAACTTCGCGGCTGAAAACGCGTCGGTGGCCTTTGACCCCCAGCAGCTCAACCTGCGCGACGTTGTGGAGAAAATTCAAAACTCGGGATACGGGGTGACCACCACCAAAGTCGAAATGCCGGTCACCGGCATGACCTGCGCCAACTGTGCGGCCAACATTGAACGGGCCTTGAACAAAAAGTTTCCCGGGGTGGTGAACGCCGGTGTGAATTTTGCTTCCGAACGGGTATCGGTGGAATACATCCCCGGCGTTTTAGGACTTGATGACATCGTGGCAGCCATTGAAGAGGCCGGTTACGGCGCCATCCCGCCGGAAGAAGGCCTGGATGAGGCAGATGCCGAGCAAAAAGCCCGGGACGTGGAAATCAAGGACCAGACCCGCAAGTTTGCCGTGGGGGTGCTGTTTGCCCTGCCGCTGTTCATATGGAGCATGGGGCGTGATTTCGGCCTTGTCGGGCAGTGGAGCCATGCCGCATGGGTCAACTGGGTTTTCTGGATCCTGGCCACGCCGGTGCAGTTCTATACGGGCTGGGATTATTATGTCGGGGGATTTAAAAGCCTTAAAAACAAGAGCGCCAATATGGACGTGCTGGTGGCCATGGGCTCATCGGTGGCTTATTTTTACTCCCTGGGGGTTCTGTTGTTTCCCGGTCTGGGAGCGCATGTCTATTTTGAAACTTCGGCGGTGATCATTACCCTGATCAAACTGGGCAAGATGCTCGAGGCCCGCACCAAGGGCCGCACCGGCGGGGCCATTCGCAAGTTGATCGGCCTGCGCCCAAAAACAGCCACCATCCTGGAAGACAATGTCGAAAAAGAAGTGCCGCTGACCCGGGTTAAAGTGGGCGATACGGTCATCGTGCGTCCCGGCGAACGCATTCCGGTGGACGGGGTGGTGCTCGACGGCGCCTCGGCGGTGGATGAGTCCATGCTCAGCGGGGAGCCGCTGCCGGTGGACAAGCATGCCGGCGACATGGTGGTCGGCGGTACCATCAACGGAGAAGGCCTTTTGCGGTTTTCCGCTACCCGGGTGGGTAAGGAAACCGCCCTGGCCCAGATCATTCGGCTGGTCCAGGAAGCCCAGGGCAGCAAGGCGCCCATCCAGGCACTGGCTGATAAAGTGGCGGCTGTATTTGTTCCGGGCATCATCGGCATCGCGTTTTTTGTCTTCTTTTTATGGTGGGCACTCACCGGCGAATTCGTGCCCGCCATGATCCGGCTGGTGGCCGTGCTGGTCATCGCCTGCCCCTGCGCCCTGGGGCTGGCAACCCCGACGGCCATCATGGCCGGCACCGGCAAGGGGGCGGAAAAAGGCATCCTGTTCAAAAGCAGCCAGGCCCTGGAAACCGCCAACAAGCTGGATACCATCGTGCTGGATAAAACCGGCACCATCACCATGGGCAAGCCGTCGGTGGCCGACATCATTGCCCTTGAGATCCAGGGCGGCGATCCGGAGAAACTGCTGCAGCTGGCGGCATCGGTAGAAAAAGGCTCGGAACACCCCCTGGGCAAGGCCATTGTAAATGAAGCCCAAAGTCGCAACCTGAATCTCATTGATCCCGAAGAATTCAAAGCGGAAGGGGGATTCGGCGTCCGAAGTCGCATCAACGGCAAACAGGTGCTGGTGGGGAAACCCGGGTGGTTTGAAGAACTGGATCTCGACATCAGTGCTGCCGATGAAAAAATTGCCGCGCTGCAGTCTGAGGGCAAAACGGTCATGGTCGTGGTTGAAGACGACGTTTTATGCGGCCTGATAGCAGTATCTGATTCCGTTAAGCCGGAATCCAAAGAGGCCATCGGCAGGCTTCACAGCCAGCATTTGAAAGTCGTCATGCTGACCGGCGACAACCTTCAGACGGCGCAAACCATTGGCGCCTTGGTCAATATTGATGAAATTTTTGCCGAAGTGCGTCCGGAGGAAAAATCTTCCAAAATAAAAGAGCTGCAGGAAAAAGGCGAGCGGGTTGGTATGGTGGGCGATGGGATCAATGACGCTCCGGCCCTGGCTCAGGCCGAGGTGGGGCTGGCCATCGGAACCGGCACCGACGTGGCCATTGAAACAGCAGGGGTTATTTTGTCCAGCGGCAGTCTCATGGGTGTCCCCCGGGCCATCCAACTCAGCCGGGCCACCATGAAAACCATCAAGGAAAACCTGTTCTGGGCTTTCGGTTACAATGTTATACTGATTCCGATCGCTGCCGGCATCCTGTATCCGTTTGAATCGCTGCCCCTCATGCTGCGGCAGCTGCACCCCATCCTGGCGGCCCTGGCCATGGCCTTCAGCAGTATTTCGGTGGTCAGCAACAGCCTGCGCCTATACAAAGCCAAAATCAAATAAATTGGGCGTTTCAAATTTTTAAAAGGATTCTTTTTATTTTCTAGGTAAATATCATCCGCCGGTCAGCATTCAGGGTTTGACGAATTCATGCTCCGGGTGTTTGACGGTCAAAACGGGGCAGGGGGCCTCCCGGACCACTCTTTCGGCCACGCTGCCGATCAAAACATGGGCCAGCCCGGTGCGACCATGGGTCCCCATGATGATCATGTCAGCATTCTCTTCCCGGGCGGCCTGGATGATCTCCACAAACGTGTTTCCGGTGACAAGCCGTCCCTTTATTTTCGAGTATTCGTCTTTCAAGGCGGCCACCTGGTCTTCGAGCTGTTTTTGAAAGGCGGCCTCCAATTTCATGGTGAGCTCAACCTCGTCGATCATGGGTTCGAACAGTTCCACGGACTGGGGGTAGGAAATGGGTTCCACCACGTGAAACAGCAGCAGTTGGGCGCGGCTCAGGGCCGCCAGGGTCAGCGCGTATTTCAGGGCGTGGTTGGAATTTGCAGAAAAATCGGTAGGACACAGAATTTTTTTCAGTTTGACCTTCATGGGAAGCTCCTTTCAACAAAATTTAGCATTTTTAAAAAGATAGCATGCCCCGCCCCGTCTATCAAGACATGATTTATTTCTCAAGTTTCGTACCTGTTGTCTCATAACAGACATGGCTAATGTAACGGGACCCATTAAAAACGGCGTGAATTGGACGGTGCATGGTGTTTTTTGTAACCATTTAATCTCTTCCGTCTCTTTAATCTCTTTTCGGGTATAATTCGCAGCTTGATGCGATAAAATAGATAAAAACATTTGGATGATACCCCGCGGCTTG
>JAOZSC010000245.1 GCA_029939875.1 Desulfobacterales bacterium | reverse complement strand
GGGGCTGGCCGGTGCTGCGTTGATTGCTTCCATGCTGATCGGCGGTATCACGGGCGCTTTTCCGCCGCGATAATGTCGGGTTCGTCTTCCAGTCGTTTCACCTGATCCCGACACTTACAGCCTGGGAAAATGTGGCCCTGCCCCTTTTCCCCCTGAAAATGTCGAATGAAACGCGGCGTCGCCGGGCGCTGGAATTGCTCGGACAAATGGAGATGACGCCAAGGGCCGAGCACTTGCCCGCCACCCTGTCCGGGGGGGAAAAACAGCGTGTGGCCATTGCCCGGGCCCTGGTTAACCATCCGAAGATTCTATTTGCCGATGAGCCCACCGGAAATCTGGATTCAGCCACCGGCACGGCCATTATGGATATTTTAAAACATTTGCACAGCGAACATGAAATGTCGCTTTTAATGGTCACCCACGATTTGGAACTGGCCAAAAGCGCCGATCAAATTGTCCGCATGCAGGACGGGGAGATAATTTCATGAAAAAAGTATTTTTTTTCTGCTGCCTGGTTTTGTTAACCATTGGTATGCCCCTGGGCTCTTTTGCTTTGGGAATTTGCTCGCGACGGTTTCAGAACGATCCTGGGCGTGGATTCCAGCCGGCCCGATCTGGGACCGGTGAAAGTAAAAAAATGGCTCAAAAGCGGACGCTTTCCACAAAATCCTGGAGAAGTCGTTCTTGAAAAACATTATGCGAAATTTCATAAAATCAGGCTGGGAGATACCCTTCGCATTGGCAACCGTGAGTTTAACGTGGTGGGGGTGCTGGAAATCAAAGAAGGCGCCCAGATTGCCGCGGCCAACATATATCTGCCGCTTGCCGCCGCCCGCACCCTGTGGGGGAAAAATCCCCAGGCCGCGAACCTGATCTTTGTGCGCTTGAAAGACCCTTCCCTGCTGAGTCAGGTTCGCAGCCGGATTTCAGCTCGTCTTAAAGATGTCTCCGTCACCAGCTCGGACTCCTTTCTGGAGCTGATGGGCGGGGTTTCAATGATTTCCACACGTTTTTCGCTGACGGCCTCGCTGGTGGCGCTGGCAGGCGCCGTGCTGTTGATCATGAAAACGATGCTCTCCAATCTTACTGAGCGTTCCAGAGAAATCGGCATCCTGAAAGCCCTCGGCTGGACCCAGGGACAGATTCAACAGCAACTGTTTGGTGAAACCGTTGTGCAGGCCATGATCGGAGGGATTCTGGGACTTTTGATGGGGTATCTTATTTCCTATTTTCTCGGTTTTTTTTCCATAGACATACCGCTGCCCTGGGGGTTAAACCCCCTGCCGGCCCTGGCCCGACAGACAGCACTGGCCACCCGCACGGTCAGGCTGCCGGTCAGTGTGTCTTTTGAACTGGCTGTAATTTCCATGGCGTTGGCCCTGGTGGTAGGTTGTGTCTCCGGCTATTTGCTTGGCCGGCGAACCGCTCACATGAAACCGGCGGATATCCTGCGGCAACTGTGAGCATAGACCGTAATCAGAGAAGAACTGTTGTGAATCATAATAAATTTGCCACCCCTTTCGTTTTGTGTTTTCGAATTATTCATCCGATTTGTCTTGCAATTTCAGAGGCAAATGTTAATTTTACGATTCAGATAATACTTGAAAAGCAGCATTTTGTTTGATTTCGCATTTTTTATCCGACTTTCAAATTATGAAAACGCTAACCCTCGATACCCGGCCGGAAGCTGAAAAAGTCTTAATTTCTTTATTGCGTAGTGCCAATACGGCACAAAAGTTTGCGAAAATATGCTCTCTTTCGCAAACTGTAATACAACTGTCAAAACGAGCGATTGCCAGGGCAAACCCGGGTTTAAGCGAGGAGCAGATCGAGCTGCGTTTTATAGCGCTTCAGCATGGAAAAGAACTGGCGTATAATGTCGAAAAATTTTTAGAAAACCATAGATGAAAACACCCGATATATTACTGGCTGTTCAGCCCGTCATACAGGCATTCGAAAAGCTTTCCATTCCTTACTACATCGGGGGGTCTATCGCCAGTTCGGTTTATGGAATGGCTCGCGCCACTATGGATGTTGATGTTATTGCCGATTTGAAGGTCACTCATATACCTCGTCTGAAACAAATACTGGAAAACGAATACTATATTGATGCAGCGATGATTGCCGATGCGATCCACACAAACTCTTCTTTTAATCTGATCCATCTGGAAACAATGATAAAGATCGATGTTTTTATTCATGAAAACGAACCTTATCGGAATGAAGCCTTTCAGCGAAAAAGGAAAGACACGCTGGAAGAGACTGGTACGATACAATTTTATTTTTCATCTCCAGAAGACATTATCATCCATAAGCTGCAATGGTACAAAATGGGTGGTTTTGTATCGGAAAGGCAATGGCTTGATATTATCGGCGTCGTTAAAGTTCAAGCTGATTTATTGGATAAAAAGTATCTAAAGAGATGGTCCGCGAAACTTGGACTGTCATCTTTGTTAAAAGAAGCCTTTGTAGACGCAGGCGTTAAAATATGATGTCTTCTTGTTGGTCATCATAAGACTTAACGGCCAGTCGCCGATAGGCCGGTTTGAACTCTCTTCGGGTCGCTATCACTCCCAATTCCGAGAGTTTCGTAGAGGTCGGGACTGAAGCCCGTGCACCTGGTTGCCGTGCCAATAGTTAACCTTTTTTGCTCCCCTTGTGCGGCCTTTTCCGGAATCAATGCCCTTGTTAATAAAGAGTGTGCAGCTCACCATTGATATTTTCCCGTTCCAAAAAGTGATAATTGCGAATTTTCAGGATTCCCGGCAGAAGGTTCTTTAGAAATTGTTTGACAAACCATTTTAGGTTTTTTATATATGTTTAAGTAAATACTTAAATAGATGGGAGAGTCTGTGCCCGCTTCGTCAGAATATTTTAAAGCGCTCGGCGATGAAACCCGTTTTAAGATCCTGAGCCTTTTGTTAAGCCATGATTTGTGCGTCGGTGCCCTGGCCAAACGCCTCAAGATCTCGGAAGCGGCTGTTTCACAGCACTTGCAAGTGCTCAGAAAGGCCAGGTTCGTACGGGGGGAAAAGCGGGGATACTGGACCCATTACGCGGTTCAAACCGATATGCTGGTTCAGATCGCCGACGATCTGAAAAAGATGGTTGCCGGAAGACCCGGCACGCCGGGAGTTTGTTCCAGGACATCTCCCATATTAGAACCGCGAAGGGGAAAGGAGGTGATGGATATGTGTCAAGATTGCTGCCAGCATCCGGAAAAATTGAAGGAAAAACCGGAAGACTGCACCTCGGAACAAATCCGGGAATGTCACGGGGATACAAAGGAGCATCCTTGTATACCGAAAAAGAAGTAGCCGCCGGATTTCGACCAGTTGACGGTTTAAAGAGACAGACCCCGGCCTGATGGCGTTGCCTTAAGACTGTTTTTTTGCTTATTTTCAGGGTGAAGGAAGCTCAAATGTATTACATGTATATTGCCACCGGGATTGGGGTGATCATCTCTTTTATCATCAGCCGTGAAAAAACCTTTAAGGCGCTTCGCATCGCCTATAAACGCTTGGTTAAAATCCTGCCGGCTTTTATCACCATGCTCATCCTGGTTTCAATTGTGCTGTTTCTAATTCCCGAGCAACTCATATCGACCTATCTGGGCGGCAACAACCGGTATGCCGGTGTACTGATCGGTGCCGTTTTGGGCTCCGTTGTATTGATGCCCGGTTTTATCGCCTATCCGTTGTGCGGCATTCTGCTGCAAAAAGGCGTGGCGTACATGGTCCTGTCGGCTTTCAGCACGACCATGATGATGGTGGGGGTGCTGACTTACCCGGTGGAAAAGGCTTACCTGGGGACGAAAGTTACCGTGATTCGCAACCTGATCAGTTTTGCGATTGCCCTTGTGGTGGCGCTGGCAACCGGCCTTTTTTTCGGCGAGGTTTTTTAATGAAACTCGGTAAAATACTGCTAATTTGCGGCTACTTCGGGTTTCTGATCGCTTCTTTTCTGTGGGGATTTGAGCCGGGAGTGAAAATCGGCCGCAATTTCATATCCTTTTCCATCGCCATGCTTCAGATTTTACCCTGTGCTTTCGTATTGATCGGTCTTTTCGAGGTGTGGGTTAAAAAAGAAACCGTTGAAAAACATCTGGGAGTCGAATCAGGTCTGCGTGGCTATCTCTGGAGTGTGCTGCTGGCCGGCACCACCGTTGGCGGCCTGTATGTGGCATTTCCCGTGGCCTATTCCCTGCATCGCAAGGGCGCCCGGCTGAGCGTCATTTTCAGCTACATCGCCGCGTCGGCGATCTGCCGGGTTCCCATGACGATATTTGAAGCTTCCTTTCTGGGAGTCAAATTTACAGTGATCCGGCTGGTGGTGTCCCTGCCGCTGGTGTTCGTCAGCTCCATGCTGCTGGGAAGCTTCCTGGAGAAAAAACGGTATCACCTGACGGAAGGAAAATAGAAGTATGCCCCCCGGCGAATGAGTCAAAAAAGGTTTGTACGCTTTATTTGAATGATACCAAAATAAACAGATTCGATCTGGGAAAACCCACTGAGAAGGTCATGGATATGAGTTTGCATGTTCTCAAAAACGGATGCATGCGGGGGGCTGTATATTGCACCGGGCAGCGTGATATCGGGTTTTGTCTTCACCAATGTGGATGAAGGCACCAAAACCTTCAATGTTGATATCCTGACGGAGAACGGCCCACTGATCTCTTTTACGTTATCGTCCTGTGGGTGTCAGGCAAACCGATTGGCTTATCAGATGTAGATTATGTCAGTGGGAACAACCGCCTGAACGGTAGCTGCTTAACTTTTTTCGGCTGCCGCAGATTCATAGTCGCATCTTTGGAGAAAAAGCATTAGGGGATTTCCGGAGGACAAGCAAAATGAATTTGTTGGTATTGCTTGCA
>JAOZSC010000244.1 GCA_029939875.1 Desulfobacterales bacterium | reverse complement strand
AGCCCAGCGTCGAACGGAAATCGACTTTATGAATGGAAAATTTGTGGAATACGGGGCCCGCGCCGGCGTTGAAACCCCGTTCAATCGGACCCTGTGGGCGCTGGTAAAAGGGCTGGAATCGAAATAATTATGGGTCATCTCCCGATTAGTTAATGACGGCAAAATAAATGGGTTATTACCAATTTAGAAAGCTTTATTTCAGAGGGCCCAAGGGTTCAAGGATTCCAGGGGTCGGGGGATCCGCCATAAAGCAGGCGGATATGGGGAAAAAACAACCTTGGATTATATTTGGATTATATTCGGAGGCTTTACATATCCTATGGTTCTGTTTGCAATTGGAAGCGCTGATAAAATTTTTAAAAAAAACCCTTGAATCCTTGAACCCTCTTCTCCAACTAAATTGAAAAAGAACCATAAACACAAATTAAATGTGGATGATTCCATGAGTGCTAAACCGGTATATGTGGGAGCGGATGTGGGTGCTTCGAGAACCAAGGTGGCCGTTCTCGATGCCGACAAGAACCTGATTGGCCATTGCGTTAAAAAGTCGGGTACGAATTTCACCGCCACGGCCAACGAATGCCTGGCGGCCTCGCTGGAGATGGCCCATGCCGGGCAACGCGACATCGCGAATGCATTTTCCACCGGCTACGGCCGCAAGAACGTTTCCTATGCAACGGAAAGTAAAACGGAAATCGGGTGTCATGCCCGCGGATGCTACCTGTATTTTCCCAGGGCCATCACGATTATCGACATCGGGGGCCAGGACAACAAGATTATCAAGCTCGATGATGCCGGCCTGCGTATCAGCTTCAAAATGAATCGTAAATGTGCGGCCGGTACCGGTGCCTTTCTGGAAGAAATGGCCGCACGACTGGATCTTGCCCTTGAGGAAATGGACGGCCTGGCCCGAAAATCCAGGGACATGGTGAAGCTGGGAAGTTTCTGCACGGTTTTTTCGGCTACCGAGGTGCTGGAGAACATCCGCAACGGAAAAAAAATTGAGGACATCGCCAAAGGCGTTTTTTTTTCCGTCATTAGACGGATCGTAGAAATGGATTCCATGACTGAAAATGTCGTCATGACCGGCGGAGTGGTAGCCCATAACCCGTATCTGGTCACAATGACCGAGGAGATGATCGACAAAAATATTCTGGTGCCGGAATTTCCACAGCTCACTGGTGCCATCGGCGCCGCCCTGTACGCCATGAACCACGGATAATTGGTATTTAATCTTGAAATTGTAAAAAATAAAAACCGGAGGACTCATCATGCCCGAAGAGAAAAAGGTTGTTCGCAAAAAACTAGCCGCCGCTGGGAATATCAGCAAATTCATGGCGGATTATTACCTGGAGCTTGACAAAGCTTCCAAGGCCGGCAATCCCAAGATCGCCTGGTGCACCAGCGTGGGGCCGGCTGAAATACTGCGGGCCATGGGATTTCTGATTTACTTTCCCGAGACCCACTCCGCCATGCTGGGCGCCACCCGCATGGCCACCGATCTGATCCCGGAAGCCAACGCCCTGGGATATTCACCGGAAATCTGTTCATACCTGACCGCTGACATCGGGGCCTTCGTCAAAAACATCACCCCGCTGACCAAAATTTACAATATCGACAGCATCCCCAAGCCGGATGTCCTGGTTTACAACACCAATCAGTGCCGCGACGTTCAGGACTGGTTTAACTGGTACGGAGAAAAATTCAACGTTCCGTCCATCGGGGTTTATACCCACCGCAATATCGGCGAAGTCACCGAGGCACACATCGCCTCCATTGCCGAGCAGATGGAAGGGCTGGTGGCGCCTCTGGAGAAAGTATCGGGCAACAAGTTCGAACTGCAGGCGCTCAAAGAAGCCGTCCGGCTGTCCCGGAAATGCTCGGACATCTGGAAGGAGATACTGGATGCGGCCGCCGCGGTCCCCTCGCCGCTGACATTTTTCGACGGAACCACCCTGATGGGGCCGGCCGTTGTGGGCCGGGGAACCCAGGAAACCCTGGACGTATATGAAATTTTGCTGGCTGAACTCAAAGAGCGTGTCAAAAACGGGGAAGGTGCGGTGGACAACGAACGCCACCGAATCTACTGGGATGGCATGCCGGTCTGGGGACGACTCAGCGCACATTCTAAATTATTTGCCAGTTTGAACGCTAATGTGATCGCCTCCACCTACTGCAACAGCTGGATATTTTCGGCCCTGGATCCGGAAGATCCTTTTAACAGCATGGCTCGTGCCTACACGGAATTGTTCATTGTGCGTTCTGACGACGAAAAAGAAAAATACATCCGGGAAATGCTGGAATTTTTCAAGATCGACGGCATCGTTTACCACGATGCCAAAACCTGTCCCAACAACACCAACTGCCGTTACGGCATGGCCCAGCGGTTGTCAACGCAAAGCGGGATTCCGCATCTGATCATCAACGGGGACCTGAACGATCTGAGGATGCTCTCCGACGAGCAGACCAAAACCAATGTCGAGGCCTTCATCGAGCAACTGGACGAAAACGGTTGACCGTTTCGTGTTCAGCCGATGGATCGAACCAAACCCGGCCCGGAGTCAATTCCGCGGACCCGCAGCACATAGACAAGGAGAACGAAAATGTTAGATTCTTTATTTAAACCCAAATCGGCGGCCGTCATCGGCGCCTCCTCCAAGGAGTTGTCCATCGGCAACCGGGTGATTAAAAACCTGATCGATTTCGGCTTCAAGGGTGATATTTATCCCATCAACCCCAAGGCTGATGAAATCCGGGGCCTGAAGGCCTACAAGTCGATTATGGAATGTCCGGACAACATCGATGTGGTCCACATGGTCATTCCGGCGAAATTTGTCCCCCAGGCCATGGAAGACTGCGGCAAAAAAGGGGTTAAAAATGTCATTATCAATTCCGGCGGATTTTCGGAAATCGGCCCTGAGGGGGAGGCCATTGAAAAAGATTTTCTGGCCACGGCCGACCAGTACGGCATCCGGGTGCTAGGCCCCAACTGTCAGGGAATCATCAACACCGATCCGGACATCCGGGCCTACTGCAATTTTACCTTCACCATGCCGGATCCGGGTTATATCTCCATCGTGGCACTCAGCGGAGGGGTGGCCGAGGTCATCCACCAGGCGTTTTCCCAGATGGGGGTCGGCACCCGCATTTATGCCTCCAACGGCAATGCCTGTGATGTAACCATCCCGGATATCATTGACTACCTGGGTGAAGACGACGGCACACGGGTAATCGTCACCTATGTCGAAGGCCTGCGGGATGCGGACACTTTCATGCGGGTGGCCACCAAAGTGGCAGCCAAAAAACCGATTCTGGCCATGAAAGCCGGACGCACCATGGAAGGGGCCAAGGCTGCTGCCTCCCACACCGGTGGTTTGGCCAAAGAAGACATTGCCACTGACCTGATTTTCAAAAAGGCCGGCATCCTGTCATTTCGCGATGAAGGAGAACTGATCCAGGCTGCCGCCGGCTTTGCCACCCAGCCGATTCCCAGGGGTAACCGGGTAGGCATCATCACAAATACAGGTGGTCCGGCGGTTATCGCCACCGACATCATGGTTGCCGCCGGTCTCACGCTGCCACCACTTTCGGAAAAAACCCGCCAACTGCTGGCCGGTACCCTTTATCCCGAAGCTTCGGTACACAACCCGATAGATGTGCTGGCCACCGGCACGGCCGATCATTACCGCGCCTGCATGGATGCCATGATGGCCGATGATGATTTCGACTGTGTGTTCATCAATTTTGTCACCCCATTTTTTGTCGACAATGAAAGCATCGCCCGGCAGATCGTTAAGGTCAGCCAACAACAGAAAAAGCCTATCATCTGTAATTTAATGACCGACCGGCGCCAGTGGACACAGGTTGTAAAAATTTTGCAGGACGGAGGCGTGCCGTGCTTTGCCCTGCCCGGTGAGGCGGCCCGCGCCATGGCCGCGCTGGTTCATTACAACGACATCCGAACCCGTGAAATCGGTGAAGTTCAGACCTTTGACGACATCGACAAGGCCCGCGGAGCCGAAATAATGGCGGCCGCCCGCAAAGACGGAAAATCCAACCTTTCCGCTGCCGAAGTTTACGGTATTCTCAAGGCTTACAATATTCCCACCGCCGGCTGGCAAATGGCTACCGATGCCGAAACAGCTGAAAAAGCCGCCTCTCAAATCGGCTATCCGGTGGTAATCAAGGCCGACGCTGCGTCCATCCTGCACAAAAGCGATGTGGGTGGGGTAGCCGTCAATCTGCCCGACGCTGCCGCGGTGCGTGAGGCAGTCGCAAAGATGCAGCAGGCTTTTTCAGATGATGACGACCTGCGCTTTTTCGTCCAGCAGTACCTGCCCGACGGCCTGGAACTGATCATGGGAGCAAAGGCCGAAGAAGGCCTTGGGCATGCCGTAATGTTCGGCATCGGTGGGGTTTTTGTTGAAATCATGAAAGACGTGGTGTTCAATCTCACCCCGGTGACATCGGGTGAAGCCCGTCAAATGCTGGCATCTATAAAAGGAGCGCCCCTGCTCGAAGGAGCACGCGGGAAAAAGGGCGTGGATCAGGACAAACTGGTGGAGATCATCCAACGTCTATCTCAGCTACTCATCGATCTGCCGGCGATCCGGGAAATGGATTTAAATCCGCTGATGGCTTTTGAGGATCGGGTGTTTGTTGTGGATGCAAGGATCAGCATTTAAAAATGAATAATGGCTATTGATAATTGACGAATGCTGGAAGTCGCTTCGCTCCGTCATTTAGGGTATAGTTTTAAATCGATAGAATTCCTTCATTCGTCATTCGTCATTCGTCAATCGAAAATCGTCATTCCTCACAGGAGGTAATTATGGCCGGCTGGTTAAACCTGGGACAAAATCTTAAGGTCAATG
>JAOZSC010000243.1 GCA_029939875.1 Desulfobacterales bacterium | reverse complement strand
CAATGGTTTTGCCGTAAAACATTTTGTCTTTCAACAGGGCAAGGTGAGTTTCAAGGATGTGGGCGTGCGGAAATTCTTCCGGACTGTTTTCAATAGCGCCGCGGATCTCATCCCGGGCTTTTTTTACCGCCGCCTTGAAGCGTTTGACTTCGCCTGATAGTTTTTCCCTGCCGATGGTGTATTTTTTGATGACATCCACACCCTCCTTGTCCACCAGGTAGGCTTTGCCGATGCAGATCCCGGGTGAGGCCTTGATTCCTTTGAGAATGATTTCGCCGCTAGCGTATTCCGCCATTTTTTTATTGTTCCCCAAAACCGCTGGCAACCAGCTGCACAATTGCATCTAAAATTTCGCTGTCCGCGGGATCTTCAATGATAATTTTAATTTCGGTGCCTTTTTTACAAACCAGTGTCAAGATGTCTATTATACTGGAGGCGTCGGCCCGTTGCGCCTCCTTCACGATCCACACGGGCCCCCGGGAATTTTGCGCCAGCCCGGCAACAAGGGCCGCTGAGCGGGCATGCAGGCCCAGTTCGTTGCGGATGGTTGCGAGGCGATATTTTCCCTGCTCAGATGATGTCATGGACGGCCGCCCCGTGAACGCCTTGCATTATCCCAACTCAATTTAGGATTGTGATAACGAACTAAAATATCTATCAAAATACATGTGTTGTCAATTCGAAAATGTTGACAGAAGGCCGGATGCCTGTTAGAGAAACTTTATAACCAATTGCAATTACATACAATAGAAAACTCTTTTTTTACAAATTTAAAACACTTAATTGAGTTTGAACACTGGAAGGGAGGAGACCATGGCCGCAAAGATTATTATTTTCGGAAAAGATGCCTGACCGTACACCCGGGCAGCTCGTGAAGCTTTTGCCGCAAAGGGTCGTCAGGTGGACTATTGTAACGTGAAAACAGATGCCGGGCATCTGGAAACCATGCTCAAGCATTCCAACGGTGCCCGCAAGGTGCCGGTCATTATTGACGGCGAGACGGTGACTATCGGCTTTGAGGGGGGAACCTGAGGGATTTGATTGTTCCGGCCGGCGGCCGGGAAAATGCAATCAATGTTAACGCACCGAGGATAAACCAAAGGGGGGGGATCTGCAGCGTGTTGGATTTAAAAACCGAAAAGCCCAGCTATGAAAATCTCGAGCAGCACACCGCGGCTCTTGAACGTGAGATTTATAGGATAAAACGGGCCGAAAAAATGCTGCGCCGGCAAAACGAGTATCTGACCGCCCTGCATGAAACCTCTCTGGGACTGATTGACCGCCTGGACAAAGAAGAGCTGCTGGAGGCCGTTTTACAGCGGGCGGCCATGCTGACAGGCACCGAACATGGCTACATCTATCTGCTGGACTCCGGTGAAAACCAGATGCAGATGCGCGTGGGCATGGGATTTTTCAAGGGTCAGCTGGGCCGGCGGGTAAAACGCGGCGAGGGCATGGGCGGCAGCGTCTGGGAGACCGAAAAGGCCCTGCTGGTGGCCGATTATCGTTCCTGGGAAAGGCGCCTGCGTGATCCGGTCCTGGATGATCTGCATTCAGTGGTGGGCATTCCACTCAAAGATCGCCACCGGGTCCACGGCGTCATTGGGCTGGCCAGTGTGAAACCCGGCCGGCGGCTTAAACAGGAAGATGTGGCTGTTCTGGGCCGTTTTGCCGAACTGGCGTTGGTGGCCCTGGACAAGGCCAGGCTGTATGCGGAAGCCCGCCGGGAACTGACGGAGCGCAAGCGCACCGAGGCCACTTTGCGCGAAAGCGAACAACGCTACCGCTTACTGCTGGAGTCTTCTCCCGACCCGATTGTCGTTTACAACATCAAGGGGCAGGCAACTTACGTCAATCCGGCTTTTGAGCAGACTTTCGGTTTTTCCAGCAGTGAGTTGATGGGGAAAAATATCGATTTTGTACCCCCAAAAAACTGGCCGGAGACCAAAGTTGCCATCGAGCGTATGCTCAACGGCAAAAAAATCCATTTGTTCGAAACCCGGCGTTTGACCAGAGCCGGCCGGGTACTGGACGTCCAGCTCAGCTCCACCCTCTATAATAACAGCCGGGGCGAGCCGGCCGGCAACATTGTAACCCTGCGCGATATCAGCGCTCAAAAAAAAGCCGAAAGGCAATTGCGAAAATATCACGATCATCTCGAGGAACTGGTTGAGGCCCGCACCGCCGAACTGGCCAAAATCAATACCCAGCTCGAGCAGGAAATCGAAGAGCGCAAAAAGGCAGAAGATGCCCTGCGCAAACGCGAGGTTGAACTCCAGGCCCAGTCGCATCACCTGGCAGAGGTCAACACGGCCTTGAAAGTTTTGCTGAAGCAGCGCGAGGATGACAAAAAGGAACTCGGCGAAAATGTGCTGTCAAATGTAAACGAGCTGATTGCTCCTTATATTGACAGGTTGAAGAAAAGCCGTTTGAACACCAACCAGAAAACGTTGATTGACATCCTGGATTCGAACCTGAACAATATGATCTCGCCGTTTATCATCAAGCTGTCGTTCAAGTATTTCAACCTTACCCCCATGGAAATCAAAGTCGCCAACCTGGTCAAGGAAGGCAGAACCAACAAGGAAATTGCCGAGTTGCTTTGCCTTTCCAAAAACACCATTTTATTCCATCGGCACAACATCCGCCGCAAGCTCAACCTGAAAAATAAAAAAATAAATCTGCGTTCTCACCTGCTGTCCTACGATAAATAGTGGGAATAGGCCACTATTTTACTACTATTTTATCAACTTGACTTTGGTTGCAGATGGGATATGTTTGTGGCCTGTAAAATTCAGCCATTTGTTTTATTTACTTGACTAAACGCCTGGCATGCTATAAATGCCGTCTTTGGGATGAACAAGATTCATAATTTATGTTGCCATGGAATGTCTGCATCGCGAGCAGTGGATGCAATGAAGGGAGGCCTATAAGCATTGGTCGCAACAAGTGAAATGACCCCAGACGATATCCTGCTGGAACTTGACGACGTCCACATGTCCTTTGGAAAAGTTAACGCCCTGGCCGGGATTAACCTGAAAATTCGAAAAGGTGAAATCCATTCGATCATCGGGCCCAACGGGGCCGGCAAGACCGTGATGATGAATTGTATCAACGGCTTGTACCGCCCTCAGCGGGGGGATATCAACTACAAGGGAAAAAAGATTAACGGGCTCAAACCCTATGAACGGGCCGCGCTGGGAATTTCGAGAACCTTTCAGAAGGTGGAAGTTTTCGGCGGCATGACCGTGCTGGACAACATCCGCCTGGGCCGGCACGTTCATTTTAAATCCGGCATCGTCAGCGGGTCGATTTACATCGGCAAGACCGCCAAAGAGGAGGTCGAACACCGCCGGTTCATTGAAGAGGAAATCATCGATCTGCTGGAAATTGAGCACATCCGCAACAAACCCACCGGCATGCTTCCTTACGGTCTTCAGAAAAGAATCGAGCTGGGCCGGGCCCTGGCGCTGGAACCCGAGTTGCTGATCCTCGATGAACCTCTGGCCGGTCTCAATTTAGAAGAAGTCGAAGACATGGCCCGGTTCATACTGGATATCAACGAGGAGCAGCGCTGGAAAGTGACCTGCCTGCTGGTCGAACATGACATGGGGGTGGTCATGGATCTGTCGCACCACGTTTTTGTGCTTAATTTCGGCAACATGATCATGGATGGCACCCCTGAACAAGTGCAAAATAATCCCGAGGTAGTCAAGGCGTATCTGGGTGAAGAGGATTTGTATGCAACAAGAAAGTAAACCGGTTTCCAACAAAATTGAGATTACACCGGAGCTGACCATCCCCAAACTGTTTTATCAGCAGGCCATGCGCTACGGAAACAACAGGGTGGCCATGCGGGAAAAGGAATTCGGCATCTGGCGGCCGATCAGCTGGCAGGATTACCTGCAAAACGTCAAATATATCACCCTGGGGCTCATCAGCCTGGGTCTGGAAGAAGGCGACAAGGTTTCCATGATCGGCGACAACCGGCCCGAGGGACTGTGGGCCGAAATGGCCACCATTTGCGCCCGGGGAATCGGGGTCTGGCTGTTTCAGGATTGTCTGATTGATGAAGTGCGTTACATTATCGATCATTCCGACACCCGTTTTATATTCGGCGAAGGCCAGGAGGAAGTCGACAAAGCGATCTCCATTTTCAATGAATGCCCCAAACTGCAAAAGATCATCTGGGACGATCCCAAGGGCATGCGCAACTATGATGAAGATTATTTGATCAGCCTCAAAGAGGTCCAGCAGCTGGGCCGCGAGCTGGAAAAGGAAAAACCACAGCTGTTTGAAGAGTTGATCAACAAGGGTCACGGCGACGAGGTGGCGCTGCTGTTTTACACTTCCGGGACAACGGCGCTGCCCAAGGGGGCGCTGCT
The DNA here is from genome assembly GCA_029939875.1 of Desulfobacterales bacterium. Taxonomy (GTDB): domain Bacteria; phylum Desulfobacterota; class Desulfobacteria; order Desulfobacterales; family JAFDCJ01; genus JAFDCJ01. Next base: position 518 of record JAOZSC010000243.1, on the reverse strand, counting down.
GTCTCACAACAACATGCTGACCATGGGCCAGCACCTGATGACGGTGGATCCCTGCCAGCCCAGCGACGATTATGTCTCGTACCTGCCTTTTGCCTGGATCGGTGAGCAGATGATGTCCATTTCCTGCGGGCTGCAGATCGGCTATACCCTCAATTTTCCCGAGGGGCCTGAAACCGCCCAGGAGAACATCCGGGAGATCGGCCCCCACGTCATGTTTGCACCTCCTCGGATGTACGAGCAGATGACCCGCACGGTGCAGGTCAAGTACCTGGATGCCAGCTGGATCAAACGCAAGTTTTATGAGTTTTCAACTTCTGTGGGCTACAAAGTCGCCAACCTGAAATTTGATAAAAAACCGGTGCCCTGGTACTGGCGGGTGCTGGAATGGGTGGCCTCTGTGACCGTCCAGAAAAAACTCAAAGACCACCTGGGGCTTTCCCGGGTGCGCAACGCGTACACTGGTGGGGCGGCCATGGGACCGGATCATTTTCGCTTCTTTCACGCCCTGGGCGTCAATT
>JAOZSC010000242.1 GCA_029939875.1 Desulfobacterales bacterium | reverse complement strand
TCATGGCCAGACCGATGAGCATGGTCACCGTGACCTTACCGGATGATTCCGGATTCCGGGCAATGCCCTCCACGGCCGCTTTTAGACCGTTACCCTGGGCCAGACCGCATCCGAATGCCGCAATGGCAATACCAAAACCAGCTGCCGTCACACACGCGATAAAATACTTCAATGCTTCAGCTTCCATACTTGTCTCTACCTCCTTTTGCATTGGTGTTGATGGGCTTCTTCCGGTTACCCATTATAAACCTGGTTGAACAGTAATAGTTGTAAAACAACGTTAAGCTTTAATGTGCATGCTCCATAGCACCTGAAAAATAGATGATGGAAAGCAAAAAGAACACAAAGGCCTGGACAAACGAAACAAAAATACCCAGGGCCATGATCGGCAGCGGTGCCAAGAAGGCTCCGGCCAGCAAGAACAAAATGGCCAGTACCAGTTCATGGCCGGCCATGTTACCGAAAAGCCGAAAGGTAAGCGACAGAATTCGGGCCACATGCCCGATGACCTCAATAACGAAAATAAGCGGGCTCATCCACCAGACCGGCCCCATGAAATGCTTGACGTATTTCACCCCGTGGTATTTGATGCCAATGACGTGGGTGAACACCACCACCACCAGGGCACATGAAAGGGTGGTGTTGATGCTGGCCGTGGGGGGATAAAATCCCGGCACCAGACCGATCAGGTTGCATACAAAAATATAGATGAACACCGTGGCCGCCAGCGGCAAAAGCCAGCGACCCTCTTCGCCGACAACATCGACCATGAATTCTTCGATACCCGAAACCACCAGCTCAAAAAAGTTCTGAGCGCCCCGGGGTATCATATTGATTTTCCGGGATGCCAGATACCCGAAGAAGATCAGCAGGGCCATGACCACCCAGGAATATACCACGTGGGGATAAGCATGCGCGAAATGACCCAGGCCGATGGCTTCAAACAGCTTGACGAAAAAAAGGTAGGGATGTTCCATTCCTAGAGGGCCTCCTTAAAAAATAGTTTCTTCACTTCACAGATAGTTGCCAGCACGATGCTGGAAACAACGACCGAAAGACCGATGAATAGACCTAAAGGATGCACATAATGTCCGGATATCAGAAAAAATAGAATAACTCCGCTGGCGATAAAACGCAGGTAATACTTGACCAGGACAACGTGGTGTGAGGCTAGGTGAGACGGGGTAAATGCTTTTTTCAGGGTCCGGGAAAGCATGTGAAAATTCACGGTGACCAGCAATCCGCCACACATGATTCCCAAAGCAAAATCGACGGGCAACAAAACAAACCCAGCCAGGCTAGTGACGCAAAACAGGACCCAGTTGCTACGGGTAACAAATTTCAGTATGCGCTGCTGAATTTCCACTTGGATGGCATCTTCCTGTCTGAAACCGAGTTGCCGTAACCCCGGGTCTCACAACTTACGGCTTTTTTTTATGGCCAGTCCGATATTACGGAAGCCGGCCACAATTCCAATAGCCAGAAAAATCAGCGTCAACCACGGCGATGTCTCGAATCGCCGGTCCAGGTACACCCCCACAAAGAGCCCGATGAAAATGGCCAGCGCAACGGAAAGCCCGATGCTGCTAAAATAAGCAAGATCCCCTACATAACGTCTGGTTTCTCTTTTCATACCCACCGGCTGCGTACCGCGATAGCGGCGGAAGGGGTCCTGAAAACCTTTTCACCAAAGTATGAGCTTTTAACACATCATCAAAGACACGTCAATGCCAATTTGGGATATTTTTGCGCCCCCGCCGTAAAACCCGGCGTTCCCGAAATACCTGATAGATCCTCATACTGCGTTTCACCATTTCAGCTGCTGGGAACTGAATACCGGTCCGTCCATACAGGCATGCAGGTAGGTTTGCGGTTGCCCGCGACGTTGCACCGCACAGCCCAGGCAGGCGCCCATGCCACAGGCCATCATGGTTTCAATGGAAACCTGACACGGCACCCCGTGTTTTTCTGCGATACCGGCCACACAGGATAGCATTGCCGTGGGTCCGCAGGCACAAAGGAGGTCCGGACAACTGCGTTCAACAGCTGTTTCCAGCGGATGGGTGACCAGGCAGTGATCCCCGGCGCTGCCGTCATCGGTTGTGATATGCACCGCAACTCCCAGGGCGGAAAAATCATCACGGCATAAAAGATCCCCCCGGCTTTTCCCCCCCAGAAACACCCGGCAATCGGAAAGATCGACCTGGCAGCGCCGAAGGTGCGATACCAGAAAAACCAGCGGCGCCGCTCCCACCCCGCCGCCAGCCACGTATATCTTTTTTAATCCGGAAGGCAGCACAAACCCTCGGCCCAGAGGCCCGAGAATATCAACCCTGTCGCTGGGCTTTTTCCGGCAAAGCATGGCCGTGGTCTTGCCCACTACCCTGTACAGAAGTTCGATGCCAACGGTCTGCCCGTCACGGATAATCAGATTGTGAATCGAAAAAGGGCGGCGCAGCACCGGATCCAGCTGGCCGGCAAGACCCAGCATGATAAACTGACCGGGCACAGCGGTGCCAAAATGATCGGGGCAGCTCAAACCAATGCGGTAACAGCCCGGCCCAGCTTCTTTGTTCCACAGCACGGTTGATAAATGTTGGAGCATGAGTATAAATTCGGTTCTTCTCCAAATTCAATTGGAGAATAAGGGTTCGAGGATTCGGGGGGCCAAGGGTCCAAGAGTTTTCTTTTGTAAGTTTGTCTTTCTTCCATATCCTTCCACTGGAATCCTTGAATCCTTGCCCCCTTGAACCCTCTGTATTAAATCCTGTCACATCGCAAAGAGCACCTTTATTTTGCCATAATTAACGACAACTAATCGGAATATGATCCTAATTTTCTAAGTCCGATGACCACCGCAAACCTGCCCGTGGTGACTTCGCCGCGATAAGAATAAAACAAATCCGTGCGACAGCGGGTGCACAATCGGCTGACTTCGATGTTTTTCCGTAAAACGCCGGCCTGCACAAGCTGATCGCAACTTAACGACCAGAAATCAAAATGCACCCCGTCGTCCTTGTAGCACCATAAAGATTCGGGAATCTCTTGCCGGTAGTGAACAAATTCCGCGCAGCAGGGGCCCAGGGAAGGCCCGACAGCGGCCTGGATCCGTGCCGGATCACAATTAAACCGCCCGACCATAGCCTCTACAGTGCGACCGATGATGTTGCGGATACTTCCCCGCCAACCGCTGTGTACGTTGGCAACCACCTGCCGGAGGGGGTCATACAGCAGGACGCTCTGGCAGTCGGCAACCTGGATAACGAGAAATTTTCCGACCTGGTGGGTGACCAGGGCATCGCCGACCGGTGGAATTTTCCCCCGTGCACTGGTGGTGCCCGTGTCTTCGGCCTGGATCTCAACCACGCCGGTACCATGGACCTGTCGGGCGAAAACCAGCTCATTCCCGCCCATGGCACGTGCCACCCGCTGCCGGTTACGCTCTACACAATGATCCTCATCACCCAGGCCATGAGTGACATTCAGACTGTCAAACGGCGCCTGACTGCACCCGCCGCGACGGGTAAAAACCCCGTGATCGATAGCGTCAAAAGCTGCCAAACGGCTGAATTGGAAAAAAGAAATCGCGTTTCGAACCGTTGTCGTCAACCCGTCAGTCTTTTGCATATCGATTCACGATGGTTTGAATAATCCCACTGGTGCAAGCCCCTGGTACCAGGGGGATACGCTGCACGCTGCCGCCGCGTGACTTTACAAAATCGGCGCCCACGATCGCATCTTCCGACCAGTCCCCGCCCTTGACCAGCAAATCGGGTTCAAGCGCCCGTATGAGGTTCAGCGGATCCGGTTCGTCGAAAAGAACCACATAATCGACACACCACAAGCTGGCCAGGACTTCGGCCCGCTGGTGCTGTTCCACGAGCGGCCGCTTTTCCCCTTTGATGAGGCGAACCGATTCGTCGCTGTTCAGCCCGACGACCAGGACGTCCCCCCAGGAGCGGGCAGCGGCAAGATAGCGCACGTGTCCGACATGCAGCAGATCAAAGCACCCGTTGGTAAATACAATTTTCTGGCCGGCGCGGCGCCTGGGCTCCAGTTCAGCGGTCAGTTTTTCAACCGTCGTTATTTTGGCCAAAATATCCATCTTTCACCTCAAGCAGGCAAAACCGCCCGGGCCAGGGTGAGGATATCGACTTGCCTCGCCCCGCCGTCAAGCAGCAGGCGGGCACATTCGCCGGCCGTGGCACCGGTGGTGTATACATCATCGACCAGTAAAATCGCCTTGTTTTTTATTCTACCACAATCGGTGAGCGCAAAGGCGTTTTTTATATTTTCCGCCCGCTTCCTTCGGCCCAGGGTCGTCTGCGGTACTGTGTACCGGGTGCGAATGATAAGATCGCGCTGCAGCACCGGGCCGGGCCGGGCCGCCAGGCTCCGGGCCATCGGCAGCCCCCAGCGGTGTACCAGCAGATAGGCCTGGTTGAATCCACGCTTTCGCATCCGCTTCGGGTGCAGCGGCACCGGCACCACCAGATCGATGCGTTCCTGCTCCCAGTGACGCTCAAAGGCCACCAGCAATATCTCACCCAATGCTGCAGCCAACTGGATTTTACCCTGGTATTTGAAACAATGCACCAGCCGCTTCAGGGTCTGATTATACACCAACGCGGCCCGGGCTTTAGCGAAAACTCCAGGCGAGCGGATACATTCACCGCAGATGTGATCCTGCCCCTGCCGGCCGATAAACGGCAGCCCGCAGATGCTGCACATGGGAGATGCCACTCTCACTACCCCTTGCAGACAGGCTGGACACAACTTGGCCGCCAGGAGAGCGGCATCATCCGTATCTCCGGTGATTGCCCGGTCCGGCCTTCTAAAAAATTCGCCGCATGCCAGGCACCGGGTGGGGAAAACCGTCTCGTGCGCAATCCGATACAGCCGGTGAAGTAATCCCATCAA
>JAOZSC010000241.1 GCA_029939875.1 Desulfobacterales bacterium | reverse complement strand
GGACCCAAACAAATCGAGCCCGCTTATCTGTTGAACCTGGAAGCCAAGGTAAAGGCTATTAAGAAGCGCTTTGATAATAAATCACAGAACTTGGAAATTGCAAATTAAGTCCCCGATCAAAAAGCTTTCATACACCTGAAGCCGAGGGGTGCTTTTTACATTCTCGATTTTTCCGAATTTGACATGGATGCGATGCCCTTTATTCATCGTGCGGTTTTTAAGACCATTGAATGTCAATATGCTTTTGATTACATTAAGCACGACTGGAAAGGTATACTCAAGGAGGCCAGATTCTCAGCGTTTGAAGAGCATTTTTACATGAAAGAATATGTTCGTTTGTTAAAAGCCGGTAAAAATGGCTGCATATAACCTTGCCGATAAATTGGACAGGGCGGTTGACCTGATTTTGAACTCATTGTGGACAACTTATTCAGGAACCGGTCTGCGAAAATGCATCAGGTAATTGACGTGGGTGTTGCCGCCCAGAGAATATTTACGCAGCAACGGGTTGTAATGCAGCCCGGTCAGGTCCCGGAAAACCAGGCCGGCGTCTTCAGCCCAGCGCCCGAGCTCAGCCGGCTTGATGAATTTGCTGTAGGAGTGGGTGCCCCGGCGTACCATCCCGAGAAGATATTCTGCAGCGACGATGGCAAACAGAAAGGATTTCAGGTTGCGGTTGAGGGTGGCAAAAAAAACATCTCCACCGGGTTTGACCAGTTCACTGCAGGCCGAAACCACCGAGGAAGGCTTGGGAACATGTTCCAACAGCTCCAGGCAGGTGACGGCATCAAAGCCTTGCCCATGGGTTGCGACATATTTTTCTGCGGTCGCCTGCCGGTAATGGATCCGCAAACCGGATTGCTTCAGGTGCAGTCTTGCCACGGCCAAAGGGGCTTCACCGGCATCGATTCCGGTCACGAACGCTCCGGCTGAAGACAGTACCTCGGTAAAAATACCGCCGCCGCAGCCCACGTCCACAATCCGTTTGCCGGGCAGGCTGACCCGGGCGTTAACATAGTCCAGCCTCAACCCGTTGATGTCATGCAGGGCCTTCAACCCACCCTTGCGGTCCCACCAAATTGACGCCATGGCGGCAAACCGGGCGATTTCCGCAGCATCGATGTTTTCGTGAATTTTTTCCGCAGGATCGTTGTCCATCTCAGTTGCCCCTGCCCTTTGTGGCTGACCAGCCGAACTGTCCCCACAGCTGCGACAACAGCATCCCGGCCAACATGAGCGCGCAGCCGATAATCCCCCGCAGGCTGAAGGTTTCATCCAGCAGCAGCCAGCCGGACAGGGCGGCGAACACCGATTCCAGGCTCATGAGAATAGCGGCATGGGCCGGATGAGATTCCCGTTGGGCCACCACCTGCAGGGTGTAGGCGATGCCCACGGAAAGCACCCCGGCATACAAAATGGGGATTGCGGCCTGTCTAAACATCTGCCAGGTGATGACTTCCACCACAACAGCGGTCAAAAAGCTCAGCACCGAACAGGCGATAAACTGCAGAAATGCCAGCCGAATGGGGTTGACCCGCAACGACAGCCAGCCGATAACCAGCACGTGGCTGGCCCAGCAAAAGGCCCCCATCAGCTGCAGTAAATCCCCGTAAGCGATGGTAAAAGCACCGGTCACACTCAAAAGATACAGGCCGGCGGTGGCCAGAATCGTCCCGGTCCAAGTCCCTGCCCCGGGGCGCTGCTTCCAGAAAAGGCCCAGCAGGGGCACAATAATCACATACAGCCCGGTGATAAACCCCGCCTTTCCGGCGGTGGTGTAAATCAGCCCCACCTGCTGCAGGGAAGCGCCGGCATACAAAATGGTCCCGCACAGCAGCCCCCCAAAGGCCATCAGTTTCGGGGTCGGCGGCACCAGGAGATCTTGCGCCGCTCCTCGCTGCCCGCGGCTGATCAACAGCAGCGGCACCAGGGTCAGGCTTCCCATGGCAAAACGGGCACCGTTGAAAGCAAAAGGGCCGATGGAATCCATTCCCACCCGCTGGGCAACAAAGGCCGTCCCCCAGATGGTGGCGGTAATCAGCAACAGGATATCGGACTTGAGGCTGTGGGCTCTCATGCTTGCAATCATAGTTAGCAACGCACCATACTATCGGCTCCTTGCTGCGTCAAGCATGATGGTTTCGTATTGACAGCCGCCGCATTTTTTGAAATTTTACCTGATACAGGAGGAAATCGAAATGAATCTCGCCAAATTCCCACGCCGCCGCTACACTCCAGCACGAACACCGATAGAAAAACTTTCCCGGCTGTCAGAGGCCCTCGGTGGTCCGACCATCTATATAAAACGCGACGATCTGCTGGGCCTGGCCGGCGGCGGCAACAAAACCCGTAAACTGGAATTTCTGGTGGCCGACGCCCTGGGAAAAGGGGCCGACACCCTGATCACCTGCGGTGCGGTACAATCCAACCATTGCCGCCTGACCCTGGCCGCCGCTGTAAAAGAGGGCCTGAAGTGCCGCCTGGTGCTCGAAGAGCGGGTGGCCGGCAGCTTCGATCCCAAAGCCGGTGGTAATAATTTTTTGTTCCAACTGCTGGGGGTCGAAAAAATAAAGGTCGTGCCGGCCGGTGCCGACATGATGGCAGCAATGCAAACCGTGGCTGATGAAGTCGCCACTGAAGGACGCAGGGCGTATATCATTCCGGGAGGTGGTTCCAATCCCATTGGCGCCACGGGATACGTGGCCTGCGCCGAAGAGATCCTGGGGCAGCTGTTCGAAAACGGCCTTTCAATGAATCGCGTTGTCTGCGCCAGCGGCAGCACCGGAACCCATGCCGGGCTGGTCACCGGATTTTACGGCAACAGCAGCCATATACCGGTTATCGGGATTAATGTCAGCCGCCCGAAGGCCGAACAGGAGCAGCTGGTCTATGATCTTGTTACGTCCACGGCCGCCCATGTGGGAGTTGCCTCGGTAATTCCCAGGGATGCGGTTTTGTGCTTTGACGGCTACGTCGGTCCAGGCTATTCCCTGCCGACACCTGCCATGGCGGAAGCCGTGCGCATGCTCGCCCGGCTGGAAGGCATTCTGATGGATCCGGTTTACACCGGCAAAACCATGGCCGGCTTGATCGACCTGGTGCGCAAGGGCTATTTCGACAGTCGGGAAAACATCCTTTTCATCCACACAGGAGGCTCTCCGGCCCTGTATGTGTATATGAATTACATTTTGGACCCTGAGCGAACGTAAACAAAATGGAGATGAAACAAAAAGTCATCGGCGTTCTCGGCGGCATGGGACCGGAAGCCACCCTTGACTGCTTTGCCAAGATCATCGAGCATACCCGGGCCAAAACCGACCAGGACCACCTGCGAGTGGTCATCGACAACAACCCGGCCGTACCGGATCGAACCGCCGCCATCATTGGCAAGGGTGAGTCCCCGGTGCCGGCGCTCGTTAAAGGCTGCCGGGTGTTGGCGCGCGCCGGGGCAGATTTTGTTATCATCCCCTGCGTATCCGCCCATTTTTTTCTGGATGCCATTCGTCGGCAGATCAGCCTTCCCGTTTTATCCATTTTTGATGTTGTGGCCGAGCACATTACCGCCTCGCACCCGGAGGTAAAAACCGTCGGGCTGCTGGGCACCACCGGTACTGTCAATGGCGGACTTTTTCAAAAACGTCTGGCCGCCGCCGGCATCCAGACACTGGTGCCCGATGATACCGTGCAGTCCAAGATCATGGCGGCCATCTATGACATCAAAAATTCCCGGCCTTCGCGCAGCCGGTCCGAAATCACGGCCGATCTGATCGCCACAGCCGAAAGCCTGATTTCAAGCGAGCCCACCGGCGCCGGCGCCATCATTGCCGGCTGCACGGAAATCCCCCTGGCCCTCGGCCAGGAGCACATGGCCGTGCCCTACATCGACTCTTTGGACATTCTCGCCCGCGCTGCCGTCCTGCGCGCCGGGGTTAACGTTGAAGATTTATGATATGTGCCGGCCTAAAAACAAAAGGGAGGAGACACCATGAGTGGCATCGTAGAGCACTTCAGAAAGGGAACCTTCGAAGAGCAGTACTGGCTTCCTGCCCATAACAAAAGGCGGGTATCGTCCCTGTTCAGACGCAATAAAAAATTTATCCGCGACACTTGCGGCGCTCCCTGCTGGGTGTGCGGCTCCATGAAAGATCGGGAAGTGCATCACGTGTTTGAATGGTCATTCTGGAACGCGTTAAACCCGAAAAAAGTCACCAATATTTTAAAGGCCATCGAATTTTATGACGATGACTATCTGAGCAAAGCCGAAATACCGAAAAAATTGAGTGATCGAATCAAGAGCGTCGAAAAGCGCAAACCGATCATTGACACCCCGGATGATATCCGCAACCTGGTGGTCTTCTGCCGGCGGCACCATCGCCTGAAACTGACCGGCATCCACACGATCACCTTTCCCATCTGGCTGGCCATCTCTGCCATTCCCGCTCGCGGCGGCATCCTGACAAAAGAACAAATACTGATGGCCGCCGAACGGGTGCGCGTCATTGACGAGGAACTGGCGTCTTTGGCTGAAAACAACTACAAGCCCAACCGGCTTTAGCTGCTTCTATTGCGTTCGGGAAATCCCGCTTATCCGCACAGCCTGAGCTCTTTGCCCGTAATTTCGATATCGCCGGATTCACCGAATATCCCCATTTTGCAGACAATGTGGGACATCCCCTTTGACAACAGTACCCGCCAGGCGTCGGGAACATCAAAGTGCCCCGTTGTCCTGGTAATAATTTCAATTAAATCAGCCTGCGGCGCCAGGCCTTTGATGTTAACCTGTGTATCCTCTGTCCAGTCTGAGGGAGGATCTCCGGCCACGTAAATAATGACTCCTGATTTCATGCGGGTTATCTCCTTTGCTGAAAATCATATTCGTTGCGCTAAAAATAAAAAAAACCCTTCGAGTATAATGCGCTCGAAGGGTTGCACCCAGTTTACTTGACCCTTTTAACTGTGATGGCCATGCTG
>JAOZSC010000240.1:4564-5014 GCA_029939875.1 Desulfobacterales bacterium | reverse complement strand
TGACAAGGGGGGTATAATCGATATTGGGCGCAGCCCCTAAAAAATGGGAATGCATATCGTTGGAATGGATGATAGTCAACGCCGTTTCAACTGCTAGAACCTGAGGCGTAAAGGTAAACGTGAGCCAAAAAACAAGCACGAGTTGTAATCGCTTCATATGGGTCCCTCCAGTTAAAAATAACAAATCCTAAATCCCAAATATCAAACAAATAACAATAACCAAAATTCTAAATTTCAAACTGCTGTTCATTGGATTTTGAAATTTGAGATTTATTTGGAATTTGGTGCTTGTACTTTGGAATTTTAGAAACCGGAAACAGAAGTCCAGTCTCAGCCATTCCTTGCATTGAATAAAATGATCATTTTAATCTATGTACGCTGTCGTTTTATTTCGGATATCCGGTGATTTCCCGGATGCGTTCATACAGCGGTTTCAGTCGTTTGTACATC
>JAOZSC010000240.1:0-4550 GCA_029939875.1 Desulfobacterales bacterium | reverse complement strand
GAGCCGGTGATTTTTCTGATCGGGTTCAAAGACCTCTCCCACATGGGTCATGGCCGCCACCGCCGTTTTAAAATCCGCATGCAGCCCCATGCCGACAGCCGCATCAATGGCCGCCCCCAGTCCCGATGTTTCATAAAGATGCGGCCGGGCGGTGGGCAGTCCGAAAATATCAGCGGTTATCTGCATGGCCTGGCGACTCTGGCTGCCGCCGCCCGAAACCCGCAGGCTGGTGATCGGCGTGCGGCTGCGCTTTTCGATGCGCTCTTTGCCCTCCCGCAGGGCATAGGCCAGGCCCTCCAAAATGGAGCGGTACAAATGCGCCCGGGTATGCACATCGCCGAAACCGATCACGGCCCCCTTGGCTTCCGGACCCGGCATTTTCAATCCGGGTGTCCAGTAAGGTTGCAGCATCAGTCCCATGGAGCCTGGCTCCACCTCTTTGACCAGGCGGTCGAAAAGTGCTTCCGGAGACAATCCGGACCGGGCGGCCTCTTCGCGTTCCGGATATCCGAACTGCTGTTTGAACCAGTTGACCATCCAGTAGCCACGATAGACCTGGACCTCTACGGTATAAAAACCCGGCACCGCCGAAGGATAGGCCGGTAACAGCGCCACAGGCTCGACATATCTTTTATGGGTAACATTGATGGTGGCGGTGGTGCCGTAACTCAGGCAACCGATATTGGAGGACAGGCTTCCGGAACCGATGACCTCACAGGCTTTGTCGGCCGCTGCGGCCACCAGCGGCAGTCCCGGTGAAATACCGGTTTGCCGGGCGGCGCGGTCTGTTATGGTTCCAAGGATCTCACCGGGGGCCACCAATTCCGGCAACAGGCAGGGGTCAAGCGGCAGCAAGCGCCATTTCCAGTCCCAGGCCGACGACCAGCGCTGTCGTTTATAGTCAAAGGGCATGTAGCCCACCTGGCAGCCGATGGAATCCACAAATTTTCCCACCAGCCGATACGTCAGGTAGCCGGACAGCAGCAGGTATTTATGGGTTTTTTGCCAGATATCGGGCTGGTAGGTGCGAATCCAGTTGGCTTCGGCTTCCGCCTGCAGGTAGGCCACCGTTTTGGTGAGACCGGCAAGCTTGAAGACCAGCCCCCACAGGCCTCCCACCGGCGACAACCCGTGGGTTTTGCGCTGATCCAACCACAGCATCGCGGGCCGCAGGGGCCGGCCGTCTTTGTCCAGGTTGACCACGGTCGCCCGCTGGCTGGTGACGGCCACGGCGGCCAGCCGGTCTTGCAAGCCCTTGTTTTGACGCCAGATCCCCTGGCAGGCCCGGCAAAGTGCCTGCCAGAAAACTTCCGGATCCTGCTCGGCCCAGCCGGGCTGTTTTGAGAAATAGGGGGTGAAGGCCACCGCATCCTTAGCCAGCAGTTGTCCTTCAGGGTCGAAAATCAACGCTTTCAGGCTCTGGGTTCCGTTATCGATGGCCAGCACAAGATTTTTTTCGTTCATGGATTCAAACTAATGGTTGTCGCGTTTCCCGGCAAACCACATCTTCCGGTAAACACTGCGGCCGGCCGCCGCCAGGGCTTCCACCGAAAATATTTTTCGACCGGCGGATATTGCAGCCCTTCGACCCGGCAGGGCGTGGGCATGTCTCCATTGCATCCGGTACAGACGGATTTCTTCTTTCCAGCGCTGCCGGCTCCATGGCAAGGCATTTTTGCAGAGTTTTCGAACGCGCTTTAAATACCCCGTTGCCCCTTGCGGTGTCAACAGCCCGATTCGAACACGGCGCAGCAACAGATCGCCGAGATGCCGGATATGCTCGTGGGCGGCCACATAGGGCAACTCGGCCCACAGGGTGTGGGTGCCGGGAATAACCGCCAGGTCTTTTGGCCGTGCCTTGCCGGCGATGGTTTCAGCCGCCAGACCGTAACGGCCGTACAGGCGCCGCCATATCCGCAGCGGCAGCCCGAAATCTTCAGTCGGCCTGTCGGGAACTTCTTCAAAAACAGGTGCCTTGCGGTCAATCACCGTGTCCGGTGGCAGCCATGGGCGGACGGCTTTCAGCGCATCCAGGGCCAGGCGACGGAAAGTGGTCAATTTGCCGCCGGTCACCGTCACCAGGCCGCGGTCGACCCATACAACGTGTTCGCGGGATTCCTCCGACGGTTTGAGCTTGCCTTCACTGAGAACGGGCCGCACACCAGCAAAAGTGGACAGGCAGGCCTTCAGCGAAAGGCCCAGGGACGGAAAAACCACCTGCAGACCTTCCATGAGGTAGGAGGCCTCCGCAGCGGTGATGTTCGGCTCGATGGAAAGATCCTGGGAATGATCAATATCGGTGGTGCCCACCAACACCGCACCTTCCCATGGAATCACGAAAACAGGGCGGCCATCCCGGGGGTGTACGAAACTCAGGCCTTCGGTCAGCGGCAGGGCCGCAGCAGAAAACACCAGGTGACTACCGCGCAAAGGACGCAGGTGACGCTGGGGTTCCGGTGAAGGGTGCAGCTTTTCAGCCCAGCAGCCCGTGGCATTGATCACCGACCGGCCGTCAAGGGTCCGGGCCTGGCCGGTTTCGACATCCTGTACCTCTACCCCCGCCACATCACCGTCTTTGCGAATAATGCGATTCACGACGGTGTAATTCAGAGCGCTGGCCCCGGCAAGCACCGCTTCGTTGATGAGTCGCAGCACCAGCCGGCAGTCATCGACCTGGGCATCGAAAAAACGAAACCCGCCCGTAAGTCCCCGGCGGTTGATATGCGGAACTATCCGGCTGAAGGCGGCGGCATCATAATACTGGTGCTGCCGTTCCCGGGCCATGATGTCGTAAAGTGAAAGCCCGACTTTCAACGCGCGCTTGCCGGGGCGCTGATCTTCGTAAATCGGCAGTAAAAACCCCAGTGACTCCACCAGCCCAGGGGCCTCTTTGAGCAACCGCTCGCGTTCCTCAACAGCGGTTTTGGTCATTAGAAAATGCCCCTCCTTGAGATAGCGCAAACCGCCGTGAACCAGTTTCGATGAACGGCTGGAAGTTCCCCAGGCAAAATCTTTCTGCTCGAGCAATACCGCCCGTAACCCGGCGCGCGTCGCCTCCCGCAGAATTCCGGCGCCGGTGATTCCGCCCCCAATGACAATCACATCCCAGGTTTGCGGCAGATCACTGATATCCATGGTCACTTCCTTAAAATTGTAGCTTGACAATAACCGAAAATAAGGCATTTTATCTATTTATAGAACGTGTTGCCTTAAAACACAAAACAATAATTCCCAGGATGAGGTGCCCATGGACGACTTGATAACACTGGTGCTCGCCACCGGCAATGCCGGCAAAACCGCTGAAATCCGGGACCTGCTGACCGGTTTTCCCGTCACCATTAAAAATCTTGACGATTTCGGCCCCACTCCTCCCGTGGTGGAAGATGGTGACAGTTTCGATGAGAATGCGTATAAAAAATCCAGCTTTGTCTCCCGGGTGCTCGGGCTGCCGGCTTTAGCCGATGACTCCGGGTTGGTGGTGCAGGCCCTTGACGGTGCTCCGGGAATTCATTCGGCGCGCTGGGCCGGGGAAAACGCCACCGACCGGCAGCGGTGCGAAAAACTGCTGGCGGCCATGCAGGGCAAAGCCAATCGCCAGGCGGCCTTCGAATGTGTCCTGTCACTGGCAGTTCCCACCGGGGCCGCCCTGACATACGAGGCGCGCTGCGAAGGGTTGATCGCCGAAAAGCCGGCCGGTCAAAATGGATTCGGCTACGACCCGGTTTTCTATTACCCGCCGCTGAAAAAAACTTTTGCCCAGTTAAGCCGGGAAGAAAAAAGTCGGGTCAGCCATCGGGGCCTGGCCCTAAGGGAACTTGGAGAAGAATTCGACAAAGTTTTGACCTGGATCCGACAGCACATGCCGGTCCGGGAAAAAATCATCTGCCAGGAGGATCAATAGCATGATTGCCGATTTAATCCGGAAAAATCGAAGCTGCCGACGTTTTGACGAAAAGTATGCCGTCGCCCTGCACACTCTGAAAGAGCTGGTCGAGCTGGCAAGACTGTCTGCCAGCGGGGCCAACCTCCAGCCGTTGCGCTACGTGCTTTGCTGCGATCGGGCCAGCAATGCAGAAATATTCTCATGCCTGGGCTGGGCCGGATACCTGAAAGACTGGCTGGGGCCCGCACCGGGCGAACAGCCGGCGGCCTATATCATCATGCTGGCAGACATGGACGTCAGCCAGGATGCCGGCTGCGACCACGGTATAGCGGCCCAATCCATCCTGCTGGGGGCCCGGGACAAAGAACTGGCCGGCTGCATGATCGGCTCTGTCAACCGCAAAAAACTCAAAAACATTCTGGATATTCCCGACCGCTTTCAAATTATGCTGGTGCTGGCCATCGGAAAACCCGTGGAAACGGCGGTCATCGAAACCGTCGGTTCGGACGGCAGCGTTTATTACTGGCGTGATGCCGACGGGGTCCACCATGTGCCCAAGCGAAAATTGGAAGATATTGTTATTGCGCAATACGGGCCCCAACATTAAGGTAAAGCCAGGGGCTGGATTATCTTTTGACCCGATTCTTTATAAATGATAGAGTAAAAA
>JAOZSC010000239.1:3474-5030 GCA_029939875.1 Desulfobacterales bacterium | reverse complement strand
TCCATCATTCGTCATTCGTCGTTCGTCATTCGTAATTCTTTTCCGGTTTATCCGGCATAAGGCACTTTCGAATCACATTGGACATAAGTTTAAAAGGAGAACACATAATGGCTATGGAAAAAGTTAGTGTACTTGATGTTCAGAAGGCAAAAGATGATGGGCGCAAACTGGTCATGGTGACCGCCTATGATTATCCGCTGGGGCTGCTGGCCCACGAGGCGGGAGTCGACATCGTGCTGGTGGGCGATTCGCTGGGCATGGTGGTGCTGGGAATGGAGGGTACTGTCGGGGTAACCATGGAACATATGATTCACCACACCCGGGCCGTGGTGCGCGGCTGCAAGGGACCCATGATCGTCGGTGACATGCCGTTTATGAGCTACAACACCTCCATCCATGATGCCATCGTCAATGCCGGCCGGCTTGTCAAGCATGGTGGCTGCGAAGTCATCAAGCTGGAAGGCGGGGTTGATTTTGCCTCCACCGTCGAGGCCATCGTCAAAGCGGGCATCCCGGTGATGGGCCACATCGGTCTGACCCCGCAAACCGCCAGTGCCCTGGGAGGTTTCAAGATCCAGGGCAAGGATGCGACTGCCGCCAAACAGATCATCGATGATGCCAGGGCCCTGGAGGATGCCGGCGTGTTTTCCATCATCCTGGAAGCCGTCCCCGCACCGCTGGGCAAACTGGTGGCCGAGACCGTCCGGATACCGGTCATCGGTATCGGGGCCGGCGCTGACGTGGACGGCCAGGTACTGGTCATTCATGACGTGCTCGGGCTTTTTGACCGCTTTGTTCCCAAGTTTGTCAAACAGTATGCCAATGTCCGCAAGATCATGCTGGAGGCCTTAAACGAGTACAAGCAGGAAGTGATGGAAGTGAAGTTTCCGGGACCCGAGCATAGCTTTAAAATGCCCGCTGAGGCCCTGGAACAGCTGAAAAAAATGATGCCGGACAAATAATATCAAAAAATGGCTGCGGCAGTAACTTCTTAAAAAGTTGCGGTCGGCCAGCGCAGTATGCATTTTGATCTCGCTAAAACACATACGACGCTACATTGATAGCAGATTGGCCTGACCGATTGAGACTTGCGACGCGGGTATCATTGTGGTAATACCCTAACCGTGCGATAGCCGCTCAACAGGCAACGCACAACTGACGACGGTCAGACGGACCAATTAAGTTTTACTCAATTTATGATTATTTCCACTCTGAAAAAAGAAAGGGGATAAACAGATGAAAAAAACCGTGTCGGTATCAATTTTGGCGGCGGCCTTCATCCTGGCGCTGGTTTGCAGCCCGGCCATGGCTTTCGAGCCCATTCCCACGGAATCCGGTTTTGACGGTTTTGTGCGGTTGGGCGGCGGGTACAGCTGGGTAAAGAGCAACATGGTGGCCGGAACCGGCCTGGGAGATGTCAGCCAGAAAAAAATCAATTCCATCAAGGACGAACCCAACGCAAAATCCGGCGGCGTCCCGCAGTTAAACTGGAACGTAAAATACACCTTTGCCAGCACGCGCACCCAGCTTTTTGCCGGTGATCGACTGGAAGATAT
>JAOZSC010000239.1:0-3374 GCA_029939875.1 Desulfobacterales bacterium | reverse complement strand
CTCATCGGCTATGCCGACTATGACAAGAGAAATCCTGTTTACGACAAAACCCAGCATAACACGCGTTACGGCGGCGGTGTGCTCGCATCCTGGAAAAACCCCTTCGGCTGGAAGCCGTTTGGCATCGAAAAATTTCGTCTTTATGGACAAAGCGGTTATTTTATGTCCCACTCGAACATCGATTTTTATGATACCCGCATTTTCCAGGCCACCGCCGGCGTCTGGATTGGATTTTAAGGAAAAAGAGAATGGACATTACTCATGAGAAAAAGGGCGACATCACGATCCTTGCGATCACCGGGCGCCTGGATGCCGCTTCGGCGCCGGCAGCCGACAAAGCTATTAATGCCCTGCTGGAGGAAGAAAACTGCAGCCGGATGCTGATGAATTTAAAGGATCTGGAGTATCTGAGCAGTGGCGGGCTGCGGGTGATTCTGGCAACGGCGAAGCAATTAAAACGCCGGCAGGGTCAACTGGTTTTATGCGCCCTGGCCGATTACGTCAAAGAAATTTTTGAGATCAGCGGCTTTGACGCGCTGATTCCCATTGTCGACACCGTCGATGCGGGCATGCAACAGTTGCAGGCAAGCTAAGGGCTCGCGAAAAAATAGCTTCACATTTTAAGCGCCGATACATCCCACCTGACTGCGTTGCGAAATATCGGAATATGCGTGATATTACTGCACTTTCGCACCTTGTCAGGCGGGCGCCTCAACACTGAAAATTTGCGAATTTATTTTTGCGCGAACCCTATATCCGGTGCAGCTCGAGTGCCCGGTTGCCGAGCTTCTTATTGGCGGCTTTCAATTTTTCTTCCCCCGATATGACCGCCACGGCCTGGTGGATCTCATTGTCGTTGAAATATTTTTCGGCCGCATGCATCACCTGCTGGCGGGTCAGGTTCAACAGCCGGGTTTTAAACTGTTTTCGCATGTCGTCGGACAACGAGATAATCTTGCGGTAAAAAGCTTTGCGGGCCGCCGGTCCCGGGGGGTCGGGCTTGTCGATTTCCGAACACACCTGCAAAATAGCCTCGTTGACATCGTCATCACTGAAACTGCCCTTGCGGATAAACCGGGCTGCTGCTGCAAAGACATCCAGCGTCGCTACGAGACGGGGGTCGCGGTAGGAGGCAAAACTAAACAGGCCGTCTTCGGGGTTATAAAGGGCAAACCCGCCATAAGCGCCACCCTTTTCACGGATTTCACGGTGCAGGTATAAAGACCGCAACAGCTTGCTGATCACGGCCAGCGCCGCCGCATCCCCGTGCTGCATACGAACGGTTTCAAAGGCCAGCGCCACGAAAGAAACGGCCGACGAAGTGCTCCAACCCTCCCGGATAACGGCATTTTCCACGATGATATCCGGAGCATGAAATCCCTGATCCCGGCCCGGGGAGAAGCCCTCGCGCAGGGATGCGGCAGCGGCTTCGGCCTCTGCCAGGACCGCATTTTCTCCGATCAGCGCGATCTGAAAATTTTTCTGCGTGAACAGCGTTTTGCCGATCGTACCCAGGTCCCGGCTGATGACGGCCAGTTTCTCATCGTCGAGCGCCTCGCTGATGACTTTGACGGCCCGCAGTTGATGAACACCGCTCCAGGTTTCACTCAACGCCCGGGTGGCGGAAAAATTCCTGGAGGCCAGTGAAATGGCCAGCCGGTGGCCGTTGTGGATGACAGCGCTTTCCATCCCGGCCCGGTACTCAAGCAGTAGATTTTTCAACCGCTCAAGATCAGAAAAGTCATACTCGTGCAGCATCTCCCGGATGATATCAAACATGTGCTGCTGATTTCTAAAAAGGCACTTGGCATTAAAGGATACAAAGGGCAGGCAATCCCCGGCGGTGTCAAAGCGGGTGCGGGCGTGGCTTGACAATCCGACACCTCCCGTATACAGGTCGACCCGGCGGGCCATTTCGACATAATCCCGCTGACGGGTGCCCATCTGCGGCAGGGCATAGCAGAAGAAAGGCGTCAGCGGCAGTAATTTGCGAGCCAGCAAACCCGTTCCGGCTGCGGCAGAAAAATAAAAAATGCCGGAGGTCGCCTGGTTGTATACGGTGATCCGCCTGGCATCATCGGCTGCGCTCTGTTTGA
Organism: Desulfobacterales bacterium; assembly: GCA_029939875.1. Classification (GTDB taxonomy): domain Bacteria; phylum Desulfobacterota; class Desulfobacteria; order Desulfobacterales; family JAFDCJ01; genus JAFDCJ01. The sequence continues at coordinate 1,278 of JAOZSC010000239.1, read as the reverse complement.
CGTCCGGAACAGATGGTGGAATGTCCTCACGCTGCAAGGTGGGAAGGCAGGAAACATCTTCGACGGTTTCCTGAAGACGCTGCAGGGCCCGGGCATCTTCTTTTAATTTCGCAATTTCAGAAGGCATCATTTTTTTTCCGATGCCATCGAGTTCGGCACGCGTGCGCTGCTGCTGCTTTTGTTCCAGCTTCTGATCCGGTACCAATGTCAGCAAGACACGGTGCGGATTATCCAGAAAATATTTTTGGATTTCTTTTTCAAAAAACGCGCCCGCCGCCAGCTCCCGGCGAAGCCTTTCCAGGTCGGCATCAAAATTGAGAACCTGAAGCGGATCCCCGCCGTGAAACCAGCTGCCGGAAAACGTCAACACCAGCTTGAGCCCGTAGGGATAGGGAGTGTTGGTAATCTCCTTGCGATTAAACTCGATCTGGTGAATGGCGGATTCAATCAACTCTTTGTCAATTCCGTTTGCAGCAAGCTCCTTGAGCACACCAAAAACAGTGGCTTCAATTTTTCCAGCCGCCGAGGATTCGACATCTTTTAAGCCGCAGGCAAACAGGGTGTCCCTGTTATCGGAATCATAGCCGCTGCCATCGCTCAGCGAGCTGCCCAGACCGGAGTCGATCAACGCTTTTCGCAGGGGAGAGGCGGAGTTGCCCAGCAGGATTTGTTCGAGCAAAGTCAGACTCAACACTTCGAAGGTATCCTGGATGTCAGCCGTCAACCAGGCGACGCAGGCCTGGCTTTTTTTAGCCGGGTCCTCGTTTTTATCAAAGACATACGGGTAGCTCACCGAACGCGGCTGCTTCCAACGCTTTTGAGAAGGAACTTCAGTGCCGGGATCAATGCGTTCGAACTTGTGCAGCACCCGGGTCTCAATGGCCTCCAGGTGATCCGGCAAGGGCAGGTTGCCGTAAGTATAAAAAAACGCATTGCTGGGGTGATAGTGCCGCTTATGAAACGCTTTGAGCTGCTCGTAGGACAGTGACGGAATTTGTGCCGGATCACCGCCGGAATTAAAACGGTAAGTCGTCGAGGGGTAAAGGGCATTTAAAATGGAGCGCACCATCACCTGGTCCGGCGACGACATGGCCCCTTTCATTTCATTGTAAACCACCCCCTTGTATACCAGGGTCAAGGAATCCGACCCCCTGGAACCGGGATTTTCTTCAACCTCCAGTCGATGACCTTCCTGCTTGAAACTGAGCTCATCGAGCCGGGGAAAAAAAGCCGCGTCCAGGTACACATCCATCAGGTTGAAAAAATCCTTGCGATTCT
>JAOZSC010000238.1 GCA_029939875.1 Desulfobacterales bacterium | reverse complement strand
CTGACCCATGCCGCCCACGGCCTGGCGCAATCGGCTTACCAGCAGCCTGGAACGGTCGACGGTCCGCACACGGCCGCCGGCGACCCGACAGCTGCAGCCACTTCATCGGCCTCTGATGACGAGGTGGTGGATGCAGAATTTGAAGAAGTCGCCTGATGGGCAATCATCCCTCTTTTTTAAAGGGGGGGGGGCAGAGGGGATTTTACTTTACAAAATCCGGACTTCCCGATAAGAACAAAAAAAGGGGCTCATATGAGCCCCTTTTAGGTTTGATTTGCAGGAAATGATTCCCTGTCAGTGGATCGTGATTGCCTTAGGCTTGCGTTCTTCCGGTTTGGGAATTTCAATTTTCAGCAGCCCGTCTTTGAATTCTGCATTGATCTTGTCGGGATCCACATCCGTTGGCAGGGTGAACATCCGCTGAAACCTGCCGTAACTGCGCTCTTTGCGGTAATAGTTATCTTCTTTGACTTCATTTTCATGATTACGCTCACCCTTGAGGGTCAACACGCGGTCTTCGATGTCAATGGAGACATCTTCTTTGTCCACGCCGGGCAGTTCGGCCTTGATGACGATGCTGTCATCGTTGTCATACATGTCCACAGTCGGATACCAGCTGCCCATGTCCAGATTATCATCGAACCGGGCCGGACTTAAAAAAGAATCATCGAAAAAACGGTTGATCCGATTCTGCAGGGTGCTCATTTCTCGCCAGGGATTCCATGGTACCAGATTCATACGCCCACCTCCTTTTACCTGTTTTTTAATAATTGCTTTTAAGTGTTTTACTTTTTCTGGCAAATATGATAGGGACAATATAGAATATGTCAACTATGTAATGAAGATATTTTTATTTATTACTAAAATATTTTTTCTATTTAGTAATGTAACAGATCTCCAAGCCATTCGGGAGGACAAACCAACATGCAGGATAACAAAAACAATCCGTGGCCGCCGTCCGATGGCGTTTTATCCCAGCCTTCATCCGAGGATTTGCGGGGCCGACAATCCGTACGGGCAACCTTCAAACTGTCTTCCCGGGCCATTGATGCCATGAGCATTGTGGCCGTACACCTGGGAATCAAGCAAAAATCGCTTTTTGACCATTTGATCGAAGACGCCAGCTCCTTGAGCCTGGTCGCCCGAGAAATCGAATCCGAAAAATTCAACACCCTCATACGCATCCAGAAAACCTTTGTAATCAGCCGCAAGACCCTGGTATGTCTCGATCAAATTTCTCGACAGTTCGACGCCCCCAGAGACGCGCTGGTGGAATATTCCATCCAGCGCCTGATGCCCGTCATTGCCCGGGAAAGGCAACGGCATCAGAAACGCAAGGAGATACTCAGCGAGTTAAACACCCAGGTGGGAGACGGCCTGAAACTGCTGCAAAAATCCCGCAGGCTTCTAGGCGAAGAGGATCCGGTTTTCATCAAACTGGAAGCGGCTGTGAAAACCCTGGTAAGCACCCGGGATAACGTGGAGGACTTTGTGGAAAAAGGAAAAATTATCGAGGAGTTTTAGCCTGGCCCTTCCTGCAGGGGTTGCCGGAGCTGTCACTTCCCGGTCTTCAGAATATACGCGCCGATGGCCACGATGGCCCCCCCGGCGAGGATGCTGATTCTGTCACCGACAATCACCCCGTATACAAAATCAAGCCCGCCCAGTACCATAAAGAAAACAATTGCAAACTTTTTCATCGAACTCCTACCTGGGCGCCAGCAGCAGCACCCCCTCCTCCGTATTCATATCCATGCGAAATCGGTGCAAAAAGTTAAGCCCCAGCAGTCCCCATTCTGCCTGGTTCGGCAAATCCAGCACCAGGGCCTTGATATCGCTGACCGTCCGGCCCTCGATGGTGATGGATGCCAGGGTCAATTCCGGTGCATACTGAGTCCCGCCGGCAGTGTACACCTCGCGGACGGGATTGCGGTCATCAGTGGCCAGTCCCAGCTGCCGGGCCGTGGCACTTGGAATGGTGACCATGGAGGCCCCGGTATCCACAATGAACCTCTGGCGGATATCGTGATTGACAACCGCATCAACCGGAATGAAGCGGGTGCCGGGAGTGAAATTGATGACGATCTTTCCCTCCCGGCCTTTCAGCATGGCAATCCGGGCCTGTAAATTTTTGATCTTATCATTAAACGACGGCGGATAGGATCTCATTTCCAGAAGCCGTTCGGCCTCCGTCCAGTCGTCTTCGGCCAGGGCCAGTTCAACTGCCTGCAGGTGAAGACCCGGATCATCCGGCAAATTACTGCTCCCGCGCCGATAAACCTGCCAGGCGGTTTGCAAATCACCGCTTTTTAACAAGGTGTCGATCCTGCCCCGGTACAGATCGGAAAGAAATTTTTTCAGCAGCCGAGCATCCTGCCGGTTGGCCCCGGACAGCGCCGGGACCACGCTTGCCGTCAACCCGGCGGCTTCTTCAAACCCAAAGGCCTGGAGATTCGCCCGGGCAACGTCCATCAGCAATGCCGTGTCAGCGGCTGCGATCAAAATGCGGGCATCGAAAATATCGGCCACTTCCCGGGCGTCCCCGGCCTGCAGGGCCTGGGCAATCAGGGCCCGCATGTTTTCAACCACCGCCTCGGCCGTCAGGTAATCCGGGGTATCCGCCGGTAAAAGCCTGGCCTCATAACGAAAAGCGCCGGCCATCGCCTCCAGGCGTTCAAGTTCGGTGTAGTCTCCGGTCATGGCAAGGGCCCGCAAAAAGGCTTCTTCCCGGCCGTCGGCAAAGGTTGCGCGATAAAAATCGTCCACCCGGGTTTCCGGCCGCAGGTATCCGCCTTCATCACCGTTCCACAAATGCCCCTCAGCAGCAAAATCGCCGAAACTCCAGCCGACAATCCGTTCATTCTGAACCATCAGGCCCATGCCGTCAACGGCGGGCGGAAGTTCAGCCTCTATAAAATAATCCCGCTCGACCGGGTTGTGGAGCTTTACCGGCTGCGGGGGATTCGATTCGCTCAGTGAAAGCCAGGCCAGGGATTCGTCCGGTGCCCACGGGTACAGTTCAGGGCTTTGCTGTGTCAGATTTTCATCGATGCGCCATAGGCCCACCCGGTCGTCATCGCCGATCATGCCATCAACAATATTTATCTGCCTGCCTTCGCTCAGTTTTAAAACCCAGTTGCTTCCTCCCAGGCAAAACCGTCGGGGAAGCGCCACCCAGCCGCCGGCCACCACGGCTGCTGGCATCTCGTTGATGATCTTGCCGGTAATATCTTTAATCACTACCATGCCCACCGGAATTTTGATCTTTTTTTCAGGTGCGGCCGCAGTCGCAAGCTTCTCTTCTTTTTCCGGTACCGGCTCCAGCTGTGAAGTAGTTTTCACCGCGGGATTACCGGCAGGAGCCGTCCGGGCAGGCGGGGGTTTCACAGCGGTTTTGGGCGGTGACGTGGGGGTGGTGTAATTGTAAAAATAGAGCAGAACGACGGCCAGAACGACCAGGAACAAAATCGGCCATCTCCAGTGGGTCTTGCCGGGAACATGGCCCCGCAGCCGGGTGCCGCAATTCAGGCAGAAATTGGATTCTCCGGGATTGGCGGTTTTGCACCTGGGGCATATGATAAAATCTTCGCCTATGGGCGAAACGATTTGAATGTCGTTGTCATCCATTTTACTCAAAGGGCTGCAGGCAGTTGCGGACCTGGGAAAAATTAGAGGGGGCCGCCACCAACAGGTGATCTTCGATGCGCTGGCCGTCCAGGTATTCGTTGAGATGAAAATCGCTGCCGTCCAGCTTGGAGAATTTCCCCCCCGCCGCCTCGATGATGACCCGGGCGGCCGCCATCCCCTGAAACGATTCGTTGGCGATTACCGCTGCGTCCGCCCGCCCCACCGCTATGTAACAAATGTGCGCCGACGCACAACCCAGGTTGCGTATTTTGCCGGGGAAATTTGAGCGGTAATACTGATGAAAACGGGAGAAGGTAAACAGTACGCTTTCATCATTGACGGCGCTGGTATCGGATAGGTGAATTTTCTTTTTCCCCCAGAAGGCATCCCTGCCGGCCCGGGCATGAAACAGATCTCCGGTAGCGGGCATGTAAAAAACACCTAAAATGGGCCAGAAATTATCGAGCAATGCCAGTGACATGCCCCAGATCGGAATGCCGGCCTGGAAATTGGCAACCCCTTCGATGGTGTCAAAGGCCCACATAAACCGTTTGCCCTCGTGGGAATAATTTTCATTTATCTGATCATATTTGAACAGGTGGTGCTCGGGAAACCGCATGTTGAGCTGTTCCTGGAAAAATTCCGACAGGCGCAGGTCTGCTTCGATAACCATCGATTGGTCGAATTTGACCCCGTCCTGGCCTTTTCCATAATAGGGCAAGGCCTTTTTTCCGGCTTCTCTGACAAATTCCAAGGCAAATCCGCTCAAATCATCAATTCCATGCCCTTTGTTTCCCATTTTCCCTCCTTGATGTTGTTCGGGTTGATAGTATCCACTGCGCTTCATCGACCATAAGCCGCGTTGGCAGAATAAAGATGGCCAGCAGCCTCCCGCCGCCGCCCTGCAAAAGAAAGGTCTGCCATTCGTTGAAATACTCGATAGGCGTGAACAGGTTCAGCAGAATGATCACCAGATCACCCACCATGTTGGCGAGGTAATTGCGCACATAAAGACCGGCCATGGAAGGCACAGTGGATGCTGATTTCAATGGTGTCTGTCGTCCCAGTGTTGTTGCAGTGGACAACTATGGTTTTCGTAAAATAACCATAACCGCTGCCAACAAACGGATCAAGGAAAAAAACAATGCCGCCGGTTGCAACTTCGCTTGACAACCGGTTTTGAATGTCCTAGGGTATCGCTAACTTTTTCATTTAGTTACAATCAGTTGGTTGATTCACAGGAGGTTGTCCCATGAGCCCCAACGTTCCTACCCGCCAGCAAGCCCTGGCGCTGCTGAAAACATACAACAAGAGCGAAAGTCTGATCAAACACGCCCTGGCCGTTGAGGGGGTGATGCGCTACATGGCGCGCAAGTATGGCGAAGATGAAGAAAAATGGGGCCTGG